>NZ_JAMYUT010000033.1:0-79187 GCF_040323235.1 Mesorhizobium sp. M0051 | reverse complement strand
GCCAACGTTATCCGGCAATCGCCCAGAGCTGGCGGCGCAACTGGCAGCACGTCGTGCCATTCTTCGCATTCCCCGAAAGCGTGCGCCGCATCATCTACACCACCAATGCCATCGAGGCGCTGAACTCAAAGCTGCGGCGCGCCGTGCGAACGCGTGGCCACTTTCCCAATGACGATGCCGCAATGAAGCTGTTATATCTGGTGCTGAACCACGCCGCCGAGGAATGGAAACGCGCCCCGCGCGAGTGGTTCGAGGCAAGGACACAGTTCGCCGTCGTCTTCGGCGAAAGGTTCGTCAGCCAATGACGAGAACCGGCCTCATGCACAAAATTCCTGACAGTCCCCTGCGCCATGACCGTGTCGATGCACCATGGCTCATCGACGGACCGATCAACGGCGAGCGTTTCCAGCTCTATGTCGACAAGGTTCTCGTCCCCACCCTCAAGCCAGGCGACATCGTCGTCATGGACAATCTCGGCTCACACAAGGGCAAGGCCGTGCGCCGCGCCATTCGCTCAGCCGGCGCCAGGCTGTTCTTGCTGCCGAAATACTCGCCCGACCTCAATCCTATCGAGAAGCTCTTCGCCAAGCTCAAGCACTGGCTGCGCAAGGCTGCCAAGCGAACAGTCGAAACCGTCTGTGACGCCATCGGCCAAATCCTCGGCGAGGTCACGTCAACCGAATGCCGAAATTACTTCACCGAGGCTGGCTATGCCCAACCTAAATTCATCCCGCTCTAACGGTGGCGGTTTGTATAAGCCTTGAGGTGGGAACTGGGCCTTCTATGCTGGCGCCACATACAAGCTCAACGAGACAACTTCGTTCTACCTTCGGCTCTCCCGGTGACCAGCTCTCAGTAGCGTCGCTGCAAACGTTGCCTATGGGCTTCTTCGATTTCACAGCTACGGCCACTCCAAACTCAGCAGTCGGCAAGATGGAAGCTTCCAACGGGAACTGCCCAATGCGAACAAGAAGAGCAGTGTCGGCAGTAATCCTGCGCCTCGAACGCTCATCCTAACGCCGTGAAGCGTTGAGCTCCGAGGTTGAGCAGATCAAGCCCGCAACACTCCAAGAGAACGGCGCATAGAAGCCATAAGAGATTGCAGCCTAGCCTCGGGGCCGGACGTTGTTTCATATCAGACCGGTGGGGATGAAGCCTGCCATCCAGCACCCGGTCAGTTTCAGGTCAAACTTGAACTCCCAGTCGGGTCAGAACGCGATCAACTGGCAGTCCGACGCACTTAAAAATGACAAATGGATCGCCTGCTTTTGGGCCATCCATGGGGAATTCGGGCGCGAGAGAACAAGCTCACACAGCATAAGCGAGCCTCCAGGCGAATCTTGCGCTGGCCGAGGCAGAACCATGTTTAAAGCTGCCTGTTTTCCACCTCGAACCTGTCTGAGTCCGGCCGATCGTCATAGATCGGCCAAAGCATCGGCCAGATGGCTCCCTCAATTACGGTTTGTGCATAGTTGTCAGTGCGATAGGCCTGCCGAACATCGGCCATGATCATCATCGGCAGCATCGATTTGTGTCCAAGCCTGGCAGCGGTGGCAGTGCCGAGGCCCGCAAGTCCGCATGCCGACGATCGGCCAGAAGATCGGCCAAACAATCTGGTCAACTGAAAATTTATGTTTATAATCAGGCATTTGGCGGAACCCAAGATCGGCCAATATGGAAGAGAGCGTACAGCGCATCGAACCGGCACGCCTACCCGATGTATCCGAAACTATCTCGGATGCGCTGGTAGAGCTGTCGGCGACGTCGGCTGTTTTGGGCAAAAGCCTGCACTCGCGTACCGCAGCCAACCTCGCCCATCTCGTGCGCATCATGAACACCTACTACAGCAACCTGATCGAAGGCCACGATACGCGCCCGCGCGACATCGAACGGGCGCTGGTCGGAAATTTCGATCGAGACGAGAACCGCCGCAATCTGCAGCTCGAGGCGGCCGCGCACGTTCGCCTGCAAGCCGAGATCGACCGCCTGGCTGCCGATGGGCAGTTGCCGGAACCGGCATCGGTAGGTTTTCTTCGATGGCTGCACGCGGAATTCTATCGCGATGCCGAAGCGCCCATGCTGACCATCAAGGGTGCCGGCCGTGAGTTCGTCACGGCGCCAGGTGAGTGGCGATCGAAGCCAGAGCATGATGTCGCCATCGGCCGGCATGAACCGCCTTCGAGCGATCGCGTCAACGATTTCATGCAATACTTTGCCATGCGTTATCGCTTCGATAAGCTGGGCAAGGCCGGACGCATCCTGACCATTCCTGCCGCGCATCACCGCTTCAACTACATTCACCCGTTTCCGGACGGCAACGGACGCGTCAGCCGATTGATGAGCCACGCCATGGCCCTCAGGCCGGGATCGCCGCGCACGGGCTGTGGTCGATCTCACGAGGCTTGGCACGTGGCGTGAAAAGCCGAACGGATTACAAGAGCATGATGGATCATGCCGATATGCCCCGCCAGGGTGATCTCGACGGACGTGGCAACCTCTCCGAACGCGCACTCGGCGATTTTACCTTATGGTTCCTGCAGGTGTGTATCGATCAGGTGAGCTTCATGACCGGACTGTTCGATCTCGACACGTTGGCCAAGCGGCTGTATCGGCATGTGGAGCGCAGTGGTCTGAAGCCCGAAGCCGGCCGCCTCGTGGAGGAAGCGCTCACGCGCGGTGAGTTTGACCGCGGCGAGGCATCCCGTATTAGCGGACTACCCGAACGTACGGCGCGTCGAGTGTTCAATGACGTAATCGCGCTCGGACTATTGGCGTCGGAAACGCCAAAGGGCCCAGTGTCCCTACGCTTTCCGGCGGACGCTCTGGACGCGCTGTTTCCGGAAGCTTTTTCCGGAAACGTAAGAGCATAGGGCGCTCACGATCTTAGGTCACTTCTCCTCGGAACCGGAAAGATTTTCCACCGGATCACCGGCGGGTTCGTCATTCCGCGTTCTGAGACACGGGAAAAGCCGGCGCACTAGAGCCGAGGCCGCCGATGCAGACATATTTGGTATCGAGGTAATCCTCGATGCCCTGATGTCCGCCTTCCTTGCCGAGGCCGGATTCCTTGACGCCGCCAAACGGTGCCTCCGGCGTGGTGATGAGGCCTTCATTGACCCCGACCATGCCGTATTTCAGTCCTTCCATCACGCGGAAGGCGCGGCCGAGATCACCGGTGTAGAAATAGCAGGCGAGGCCGAACTCAGTGTCGTTGGCGAGCGCGATGGCTTCCTTTTCGGTCTCGAACCTGAACACCGGGGCGATCGGGCCAAAAATCTCTTCCTTCATGAAGCGCATCTTGGGTGTCGCGTTGGCAATGACGGTCGGCTGGAAGAACGAGCCGCCGAGCGCATGGCGTTTGCCGCCGGCGACAACCTTGCCACCCTTGGACGTCGCATCGGCAATCAGCTCTTCGACCTTCTCGACCGCCTTCTCGTCGATCAGCGGCCCCTGCTGCACGCCGTCCTCGAGCCCGGAGCCGACCTTCAGCCCGTTGCTGGCGGCAGCGAGCTTCTCGACGAATTTGTCATAGACGCCAGATTGAACCAGGAAGCGGTTGGTGCAAACGCAGGTCTGACCGGAATTGCGATACTTGGCGGTGATCGCGCCGGCGACGGCACGCTCGAGATCGGCGTCGTCGAAGACGATGAACGGCGCGTTGCCGCCGAGTTCCATCGACACCTTCTTGACGGTGACGGACGACTTCTGAATGAGAAGCTTGCCGACTTCGGTCGATCCGGTGAAGGTGATCTTCGACACCAGCGGATTTGCGCAGATCTCGTCGCCGATCTCGCCGGCGGCGCCGGTCAGGATGTTGACGACGCCCTTGGGAAAGCCGACTTCCTCGGCAAGCGCCCCCCAGGCAAGGCCGGAATACGGCGTCTGCGAGGCCGGCTTGACGACCGCGGTGCAACCGGCGGCAAGTGCGGGACCGAGCTTGCGGGCCAGCATCGAGGACGGGAAATTCCACGGTGTGATCGCGGCGATGACGCCGACCGGCTCCTTGGTCACTAGGATGCGGCGATCCGCCCAGGGTGACGGCACCACGTCGCCATAGGTGCGGCGGCCTTCCTCGGCGAACCAGAGGATATAGGCCGCGGCCGAGCCGATCTCGCCCTTCGATTCGAACAGCGACTTGCCCTGCTCGATGGTGAGCAGTTCGGCCAGCACGTCCTGATTGTCCATCATCGCGTCATGCAGCTTGCGCAGCAGCTTCGAGCGCTCGAGCGCGGTCGTCTTGCGCCAGGTCTTGAAAGCTTCCGCGGCGGCTTCGATGGCGCGGCGGGTTTCGGCTTTGCCCGACTTCGGCACGGTGCCGATCTTGAGGCCGGTGGCCGGGTTGTTGACGTCGACCGTCAGTCCGCTGTCGGCCTGCACCCACTCGCCGTTGATGAGATTGGCCTGGCGCATGAAATGGCTGGTTTTCTGAAGCATGGTCTGGCCTCCGTTCGGATAAGACAATCAGGATCCTGTATGCTGGCTGCGGCTCGCGCTTGCCCAAGCGCCTTTCGCGCGGCCGGCCCCTCCAGCGACGTCTCGCCGCCTCGCCGGGCGGGTTCATGCCGACTGGTCAGTCCGCGCATGGGCCGCCGCGGTATCATCAAGAGCCGCGCGAATGCCATCAACCATGTAATCGATCTCTTTAGGGGCGATGACGTAGGGCGGGCAGATTGCCAGCACGTCGCCCATGTTGCGGATCATGACTCCGTGCTCGCGGCACCGCCGCTCGACATCGGTGCCAATTCGCAGCTCCGGCGCAAAGGCGCGACGGGTGGCGCGATCCTCGACGATCTGGATCCCCGCTATAAAACCGCGGCCGCGGACCTCGCCGACCAGTGTATGGTCGTTGAGCGCGTCCGCGAGCGCTGCATGCAGATAATCGCCGAGACGGCGCGCCTGGCTCACGAGATCGATCTCGCGGTAGATCCTGATCGCCTCGGCGGCGACGGCGGCTGTCACCGGATGGCCGGAATAGGTGAAACCGTGGCCGAACACGCCGACCTTGTGGGCCTCGTCGGCGACGCACTGGTAGACCTTGTCGGAGATAATGACGCCGCCAATGGGCAGATGACCGGATGAAAGCCCCTTGGCGACCGACAGCATGTCCGGTTCCATGCCAAAAGTCTGGCTGCCGAACCAATTTCCGGTGCGTCCGAAACCGCAGACCACCTCGTCGGACAGCATCAGGATGTCGTATTTGCGCAGCACCGCCTGAACCTTTGGAAAATAATTCTCCGGCGGTACCAGCACGCCGCCGGCGCCCATGACTGGCTCTGCGATCATCGCGGCAATCGTCTCTGGCCCCTCCGCCAGGATCAGGGCCTCGAGTTCCTGGGCCAGGCGCGTGGCGTAGTCATGCTCCGCCTCGCCCGGCAGACCGTCGAGATAGTGGAACGGCCGCGCGGCGAATATGACGGGAAGCGGCGGCAGGTTGAAGGACTTGTGCATGTGCGGCAGCCCACTCAGCGCCGCGCCCATGATCGTACTGCCGTGGAAGGCGCCAAACCTGCTGATGATCTTGCGTTTCTCCGGACGTCCCCGCGCGGCCTGGTAATACCAGGCGAGCTTGATCATCGTATCATTGGCTTCCGAACCGGAGCCGACCAGAAAGACGCGCGCGTGGTCGAACGGCGCCAACGCGGTAAGCTGCTCGACGAGTTCGACGGTGGGCTCGTTCGAGCGGTGGTTGAAGGTGTGGTAGACGGCGAGCTTGCGCATCTGGCGGTCAGCAGCGACAGCCAGCCGGCTGTCGCTGAAGCCAAGCGAGGCGCACCAGAGTCCGCCCATGCCCTCGATATAGCGGTTGCCCGCGTCATCCGTGACGGTCGCGCCTTCGCCGGCCACGATCGTCAACGGACCATGATCCTCATGCAGGCGTGGATCCGTTTGGGAATGAAAGTGCCTGGCCATGTCCAGCACGCGCGATTCGTTGTTCATCAAAATTCTCCTTGCGACCAGATAGGCGGTTGCTTCGGCGAGGAATATCTTATAACTTATAAGTTGTCGAGAAAAAATGATCCCGAGAGTGACGTCCAATGGCCAACGCACCCACTCCTTCAAACAACACCCTGCCACCCGACGCGGAGCGGATCGCCCTGTTGCGCGACAGGGCAGAGTTCGTCCGGCTCGAGACGCTGCGCCTCATCCAGATCGCCAAGGTGGGCCACTATTCGTCGGTGTTCTCCTGCGCGGAAATATTCGCCACGCTCTACTACGATGCGATGCGGCTGAGGCGCGGCGAGCCGCAATGGCCGGACCGCGACCGCTTCCTTATGGGCAAAGGGCACGCCGCGGTCGGCCTTTATCCGCTGCTGGTCGACTGGGGCTTCTTCTCCAAGGACGTCCTCGACGGCTATACCCGGCTCGGCAATCCGCTTGGCGATCATCCCGACATGCGCAAGGTGCCCGGCGTCGATTTCAGCTCCGGCTCGATCGGCCATGCCCTGTCCGGCGGCCTCGGCATGGTGCTTGGCGGCCGTGCGGCCAACCGGCGCTTCGATGTCTATGTCCTGATCGGTGACGGCGAGATGCAGGAGGGCCAGGTCTGGGAAGCGGCGCTCTCCGCCGCCCACCATAAGGCCGGCAATCTGATCGCCATCGTCGACCGCAACGGATACCAGCTCGACGGGCAGGTCGACGACATCATCGGCATCGAACCGTTGGCCGACAAATGGGCGGCGTTCGGCTGGCAGGTGCACGAGGTCGATGGGCACGACGTCGTCGCTCTCGCGACGCTGCTGCGACAGTTGAAGGCCGAGGCAGACCGCACCCGGCCCGTCTGCATCATTGCCAAGACCTCCAAAGGCAAGGGCGTTGGTTACATGGAAACCGAGCCCGGCTGGCATCTGGGCTATCTCGCGCCATCGGACGAGGCCTTGGCCGCCGAAGAGATCAAGCGTGGAGGCAAAACACAATGAACGGCCCGATCGATACCAACTCCTGGCAGTACCGCCAGATCAACGCGCGCGCGCCTGGCCTGAGTTACCTGGCCAACGCGCTCATTGAGCTGGTCGAAGACGGTTATCCGGTCGTGGCCGGTACGGCCGACCTTCAATATTCCAACGGGCTGGTGCGGTTCGCGCAACGCTTTCCCGAACGCTTCACGCAATTTGGCATTTCCGAGCAGAACATGGTTTCGGCTGCTGCCGGCATGGCCAGCACCGGCGCCATGCCGTTCGTCGCTACATTCGCTTCTTTCCTGGCGCTGCTGTGCTGCGAACAGATCAGAACCGACGTCGCCTATTCGGCGCTGCCGGTGCGGCTGATCGGTCATCATGCCGGTATTTCACTCGGCTTCTACGGCACCTCCCACCATGCGACGGAAGATCTTGCCATCATGCGAAGCATCGCCGACCTCACGGTCGTCGCGCCGGCTGACGGCCCGCAACTGGCGGCCGCCGTCAAGGCGTCTGTCAATCATGCCCAGCCAATCTACTTCCGCATTGGCCGCGGCCAGGAACCGCTGGTCTATGAAGACGACGGCGTCGACTTCCAGTTCGGCAAGGCGATCGTTCACGGCGAAGGATCGGACCTGACCATCATCGCCTGTGGCTCGATGGTCCATCCCTCAAGGGAGGCTTACCGCGCGCTGCGCGCGGCGGGCAAATCCGTCGGACTGATCGACATGCATACGGTGAAGCCAATGGATACGAAGGCAGTGCTCTCGGCCGCGGCTCACTCCCGCTTCATTCTAACCATCGAGGAACACAATATCCTGGGCGGTCTGGGCGGCGCCGTGGCGGAAATCCTGGCGGAGGCGGGCAGCCCGGCACGGTTGATACGCCATGGCATCCGCGACGAATACAGCCTGATTGCGCCGCCAACGCATCTCTACAAGCACTACCGGCTGGACGCGGCGGGAATCGAGGCCACCGTTCTTGAAGCCCTCGGCTGAGCCGGCGGACAACCATAGCCATGCACGGACATTCCGATGACCGATCAGAATAACACCGCCCGACTCATTGAGCGCGCCGGTGCGGTGATGCCGGACGGATTGCTCAGCCCGAGCCGCAGGCTCGGCGCGCCGCATGTATTTGCCCGGGCGCAGGGTGCGTTTCTCTACGACGTCGATGGACACCAGTACACCGACTTCCACTGCGGCTTCGGCGCCAATGTGCTTGGCCACTGTCATCCGGCGGTGCGTGAACGCATCGCTGCGGTCTCCCAGGACATCGATCTTGTCGGCGCGGGAACGATGCGGCTGGAGATCGAGGTGGCGGAGGCGCTGGTCGACTGCATCCCTTGCGCGGATCTCGTCGCCTTCTGCAATTCCGGATCGGAGGCGACCTATCATGCCCTGCGCCTTGCCCGTGCCGCCACCGGTCGCAAGCGCATCATCAAGTTCCAAGGCGGCTATCATGGCTGGCACGACTATGTCGCCATGAACGTACAGTCGCACGCGCAGGCGATCGGCAAGTACGATCCCATCAGTGCTGGCATCCTCGAGGATGCCGCCCGTCACACCATCGTGCTGCCTTACAACGATGCCGGCGCCGTCGAGGATTATCTCAAAGCCAATCCAGGCGATGTCGCGGCGATCATCATCGAGCCAATCGCTCACAATATGGGGTCGGTGATCGCGACGGATGTTTTCCTGCGCGAGCTGCGTCGCCTGACCAGCGATCATGGTGTCGTGCTGATCTTCGACGAGGTCATCACCGGCTTTCGCCACGCGCTCGGCGGCTATCAGTCGATCGCCGACGTCACGCCTGATCTCGCGACCTTCGGCAAGGCGGCCTCATCAGGCTATCCCGTCGGCGTGGTGGCCGGTCGTCGCGATCTCATGGCGCTCGTCGGCCGGACCGGGGAAGGATCCGTGTTCATGGGCGGTACTTTCAACGGCACGCCGTGGACGCTCGCCGCCATGCAGGCGACGATCGAGGAGCTGTCGAAACCAGGCTTCTACGACCGCCTGTTTGCCCTCGGCGCTTTCATGCGCACGCAGCTGGATGGCATTATCGATCGCCTCGGCCTGCCCGCGCAGAGCGCCGGGTTTGGCTCGGTCTGGCTGATCTATTTCCTCAGCGGTCCTTACCGCGACTACCAGGACTTGCTGGGCAACGACGATGTTTTCGATCTTGCATTCCGCAGAGAGATGGTGGCGAACCGGCTGATCGGTCAGCCGCTTCCGCTCAAGCGTCTCTACCTGTCAGGGAGCCATGACCGGGCCACGATTGAGAAGTCACTGGATATCATCGAGACAATTCTGCGCAAGCTCTCCGCTGGGAAACCCGCCAGCTCCTAGCCATGTTTCGCAACGGACTTATAGGATATAAGAGCGTCTCGCACTATCCGTTGTCGATTCGGTGCGGCCAAGATTGCAGCGGTGGACCATGAGCACGATGCAGCCAATCGAGCAAGGCAGTCTGTCGGCGAGAACTTATATCTCGCTGCGCGAAGCCCTGATCGCCGGCAATTTCCGGCCTGGCGAAAGACTGTTGATGCAGGATCTGGCGCAACGGCTGGGCACCAGCGTCACGCCTGTGCGCGAGGCCTGTTTCAGGCTCGTCAGCGAGCAGGCGCTGGAACTGCGGTCAGGGCGGTTCATCACCGTTCCAGAGCTGACCCGGTCGCGTTACTGGCAGGTCCGGCTCATTCGCATCGCGCTCGAGGGACTAGCGGCCGAACTCGCCGTTGAGCATGTTTCGGAGAAGGACATTGCAAAACTGGTCGAGATCCATCGCGATTTCGTGGCCGGCGAAACGTCCGGCGATGCTGACCGCGCCCGTCGCGCCAATCGTGAATTCCACTTCGGCGTCTACCGCCTGTCCAAGATGGATATGCTGATCGCCCAGATCGAAAGCCTGTGGGTCTCGATGGGCCCTATCCTTAACGTGTATTATCTGCAGGCCGAGAACGATTACATCGGTGCGGAGGAGCACGAGACGCTGATCGAAGCGTTCCGGACCCGCAACAAGAAGGTGGCGCGTAAGGCGATCGAACGCGACATCGTGCGCGGTGGCATGAACCTGTTGCGGTATTTCGACGAGCAGGACGCGGCCGCCAAGCGGGCGTGATCGAAGCCGCCGGTCATTTGCTGGCGACCTCTTCTTCGCGCTGGCTCAGGCCGCCCGAAGGCGCGCGGTGGCGTCCTGGTCGACGACCCAGACGCCCTGCTCGGCGTCCAGCACCAGGGCCACCTTGTAGGATTGGCGAGCCGCTTCGCTCGTCAGCCAGCCGCGGTCAACGCTGGCCGCGACACGGCGGACATCGCGCTTGGTCGGGTCGCCGTAGCCACCGCCGCCACAGGCAACGAACTCGATGCGCTCGCCGGCGCGACACGCCTCCTCATGGAACGCAGGCAATTCCACCAGCTTGCCGTCCGTGCCGCGCTTGGCGCTGCGACTGGCCTTGGCGTCACCGCCGCCGAGCACGCCGCGCGGCGGAAAAGTTGTGCCATCGGCCGAGTAGACCAGTGTCATCTCGTGGTCGACGGGATAGAAGACACCGCCCACCGCGGGAGCGCCCTCGAACTCGCCAATGCCTTGGGTATCCGCCACCACGCCGCGCGATTCAATGATGATGGGATACATGGATTCGTCCACCTCCACGGAATCCAGCGCGATCAGGCCGCCATTCGCCGGCCCGCAATATGTCAACCAGCCGTCATAGCCGTGACGCGCGCCGCCGCCGGCGTAGCCAATGAAGACCTGGTTGACGTAGGGCTGCCCGTCCTTGAACGGATCCTTGCCCGAAATCACCCCGATCCCCGCCGGCAGGTGCGAGCCGCTCTCGGCCTGGCCATAGGGTTCTCCCATCGTCGAGAACACGCAATTGCCGGCGATGATCAACCGGTCGTTGACATTGGTGGTCGCCACCGAGGTGCCTACGGGGTAGCGGGGTTTGCCAACCACGCTTCCCTCCCGCATCAACACCTTGATCCGGCTCTTGGCGCCCTCGTTGTGCGGGATGCCGTCGTCGAGATTGTTGAAGACGCCAATGCGGCACGAGCCCGTGCAGGTGTTTTCCGAAAGGTTGAGACCACCAGGGACGTTATCCATGTTGTCACGCACATCGACCGTGATCTCGCCGGCTTCAGGGTCGACATCGATGGTGATCCGGACCGGGATGCCCTCCTCCGCCACGCCGGGGACCGGGTCATGGCGGACCTCGTAGGAGAACTTGCCCTTCGGCAATTTGGCGATTTCGGCCATGGCGCGACGTGCACCGTAGTCGAACCAGTCCTCGACAAAATCCAGCAGCGTGTCGCGGCCGTATTTTTCAAGCAGTTCCAATAGACGGCGTCGACCGGTCCTGCAGGCGCCGATCTGGGCGCGCACGTCGCCCAGCCAGATGTCTGGAACACGGTTGCGCATCATGCCGATGCGCAGGATGTCCTGCTTCTCCCTGTGCTGTTCGACCACGCGCACGCAGGGAAAGTGGATGCCTTCCTCATAAACGTTCTTGGCGAATGGCAGATAGGTCGAAGGCGTCGGCGCGCCAGTATCGGCGTGATGGGAAAGCGCCACGGCCCAGAACAGCGGCTTGCCGTCGAAAAAGATCGGCATCGCCATGATCAGGTCGGCATGATGGGTGCCGCCCGTGTATGGGCAGTTGTTGAGGAAGATGTCGCCGTCGGCGATATCGTCGAACAACTCCGTTATCGGACGGGTCGCCAGATCCATCGACATGACGTGGATCGGCAGCGCGTCCTCGGTGGAAACGAGGCGGTGATCATAGGTCAGGATCGCACAGCTCAGGTCGCGGGCGTTCTTGATCACCGCCGAGCGGCTGGCCCGCATCACGACCAGCGTCATTTCCCGCACGACGGCCTCGAACCGGCTTTTGAGAACCGACATCAGGAACGGATCGACGCGGCGCGTTGGCGTCTCCAGGCGAATGACAGGTGAATTCATTTTATGATGCCTTGCTCGGGAAGGTTGGTGTCAATCGACGGTCACGACGATGTTGCCTTGTGGGTCGACGCGCCCGCGATGTCCGTCCTTGAGGAAGGCGGTGAACGTCGTCGCCTCCACCAGGCATGGCCCATCAAGCGCCGCCCCCGCGCCCAGCTGGTCCATGTCGTAAACAGGCAGAGAGCTCGTCCGCCGGGTTTCATGCAAATAAGCTGACCGATGGGTCTTGGCGACCGGCGCCGTCGCCTGGTCGGCCAGCCTGAAATCCTTCCAGGCATCCTGATTAGCCCGCTTGCCCACCGCGCGCAGCTTCCAGTTGGTGAATTCGACAATGTCGCGGTCGGATCTGATCGAATAAATGCGTTCGTGCATCTGATGAAACGCTTCGACGAGACTTGGGAGTTTTTCCGCTTCGAGGCGCGGCTCATTGGCCTCGAAATGGACCTCGATTTCCCAGGACTGGTACTCGTAGCGACCAAGAAAGGAGAACTCGAAACGCCGCAGCTCGGGCTCAACGCCGGCCTGTTCGAGGAATGCCTCGCCCGACACCTTCAACCGCGCCAGGATGTCGGAGACGCCAGCGGCGTCGAAGCGCCGGGTCGAGGTCAGGAAAACCGCGCTTTCCTCGCGCGTGATATCAGAGATCAACCCGCCGAACGCGCTCAACCCAGCCATGAAGCGCGGGATCATGTAGCGTTTCAAGCCCAATATGTCGGCCATCTCGGCGATGTGGATGGCGGTCGCGCCGCCGCCGCAGACAAAGAAACTGTCGCGTGGGTTTATGCCCTCGCGAATGGTGATTTCCTCGATGGCCCCGACCATGTTGTGGTTGCTGGTGGTCTGGATGGCGTAAGCCGCGTCGAGCAGCGGGATGCCGAGCCGCGTCGCGATGCTCGCGACCGCTTTCTCGGCCAGTTCGCGGCTGATCTTGATCCGGCCGCCTAGAAAATAATCCGGGTCAATGATGCCGAGCACGACATTGGCATCGGTGACCGTCGGCGCGGTGCCGCCCGCTCCGTAGCATGCCGGCCCCGGCCGCGCGCCAGCGCTCTGAGGTCCGACCCGCAGCAGGCCGCCATCGTCGACCCAGGCAATCGACCCGCCGCCGGCGCCGACCGATCTCACATCCACCTTCGCGATCCCCAGCGAGTCGTCGTGGATCATGCTGTCCGGGGTGACGATGATCTGGTGGTCGCGCAAAGCCGAGACGTCGAATGTGGTGCCGCCCATGTCACCGACGATGACATTGGCTTCGTCGCTCAGCGCCAGCGCGGCCATCGGCGCCAGCGTCGGCCCCGACATGACGCTGTAGATTGGCCGCCGCAGCATCTCGGCGGGAGGCATCATTCCACCGACGCAGTTGGCCAGCAGCAGCTCGCCCTGGAAACCAGCCTGCGACAGTGCTTGCCGCAAGTCCTCGATATAGGTGCGCACGATCGGATTGATCGACGCGTCGATAGCGGCCGCGATGATGCGCTTATACTCGCGCGACATCGGATTGACTTCATGGCTAAGCGTCACCGGGATCTCGGGCCATGCCTGCGCGATGATTTCGCGCACCGTTGTTTCATGGATGGGATTGACGACCGACCAAAGCAGACCGACCGCTATCGCTTCGACCCCATAGCGCCGGAAGTCGGCTATCGCCGCCTCGACATCGGATCTCGACAGAGGCGTGAGCTCCCGCCCGCGCGCATCGACGCGGCCCCGCGCCGTCTTCGTCAGGTGGCGCGGGACATAGGGCTCGGGATAGTCGAGCCGCCACTGGAAGGCGCCCTTGCGCGGCCCCTCGCGCAGGACGAGGATGTCCTGATGTCCTTCGTTGAGGATCAATCCGACCTTGACGGTCTTGCGCTCGACCAGCGCGTTGGTCGAGACGGTCGAGCCGTGTACGATCAAGTCGATCTTGGTCATGAACGTCGCGGGATCGAGCCCGTATCCGGCCGCCGCCACGTGCAGCACGTTGATGAATCCCTTCTCGAATTCGCCGGGCGTGGTGGGCGATTTGAAGATCGAGATTTTCCCACCGGGCTCGGAAATCAGGCAATCGGTGAAGGTTCCGCCGATATCGATGCAGACTTGATAAGCCATTTAAGGTCCGAAGCTGTTAGCGTTTCTTGTAATCGCGGCCCAGTATCAGGCTGGCCAGAATGATGAGGCCCAAAAGAACCTGCTGCAGATAGCCGTCGACCTGCATGAGGTTCATGGCGTTGGAAATGACCGTGATGAACAGGGCACCGAGCAGAGCCGCGGTGACGCCTCCTTCGCCGCCGGTCAGGCGCACGCCACCGACCACCGCCGCCGCTATCGATTCCAGGGTCAGGTTGCCGCCAAGATTGGGCTCGCCCGATCCGGTGCGCGCGGTGAGCAGCATGGCGCCAATCGCGGCCAGCAGCGAGCAGACCACGTAGTCGATCGCAACGACGCGTCCGGTTCGAACGCCCGCCGCCGTCGCCGCGCGAGGGTTGGCGCCGATGAGATACAGGCCGCGGCCGAACACGGTGAAGCGCAAGACCAGGAAGAGCAGTGCGAAACACAGCGCGGCGAACACGATGGGCACCGGAATGCCGATCAGCCGTCCCTCCGCCAAGGCGTCCGTGAAGGCCTCGGGAACGCCCGGCACGGGAAAGCCGCCGCTGACGGTTGAAGCCAGTGCCATGACAATGTTGGCCATGCCGAGCGTCGTCACCAACGGGTTGATGCCGATACCGGCGATGAGGACGCCGTTCAGCCCGCCGATCAGCAGCCCGACGCCGAGGCCGGCGGCGATTCCCCACAGGATCGGCATATCGCCGGTTCCGGTCATCACCATCGCCGATATGACGCTGACGAGCGAGACGGTGAAACCAAGCGACAGGTCGAAGCCGCGCGTCAGCAGCACCATGGTCTGCGCCATGGCAAACAGTGCGAGATAACTCGTCTGGATCGCGATGTTCCAGAGATTGCCGCTTGAAACAATGCGCGGGTCGAGCAGACCGAGAACCAGCAGGGCCAGGAATACGAGCCCCGGCAGCTTGGCCTGCGCCGCGAACTGGCGGATGTCCGGGCGAGCGCGGTCAAGAACAACCGGAGCCGCCATGTCTGGACGATCAGACATTGGCCCGCCTCCCCTGAACAATTCGGTCGAAAGCCAGTGCGCCGATGAGCACCGAACCCAGCACCAGGGTCTGGAATTTGCTGTCGATCTGCGTGAGGTTCATCGCATTGGCGATGATCGCCAGGCACAGCGCCGCCATGGCGACGTTCTCGGCGCGGCCTGAGCCGCCGCGCAATGAAACGCCGCCGATCACCGCCGCTGCGATCGTCTCCAGTCCGAGCGTCCCGCCGATCGTCGACTGGCCGGAACCGATACGGGCGGTGATCAGCACGCCGGTGAGTGCGGCCAGGAGACCGGAGAGCACATACGCGGTAATCAACACATGGTGTGTGCGCACTCCCGACAGTCGGGCGGCGCCGACGTTGCCGCCGACGGCGTAGAAGTGGCGCCCGAGCGCGGTCCGACGCTGCAGAATGATGGCGATGGCGATCACCACGATCGCCAGCAGCAAGACCGGCGGCAGGCCAAGCACCTGCCCTCGCCCGATGGCATAGACGAAGGCGTCGGAAACGCCATAGATCGGGATACCCTGCGTGTAATAGAGCGTAAGTCCCGCGACGATCGACAACGATGCCAATGTCACCATGAAAGGTGATAGGGAAAGGCGCGCCACCAGCGTGCCGTTTACCAGGCCAACACAGGCGCCGCTGGCCAAGGCCAGCGCTACCGGCATCAGCAGCTGGAGCCCATGCGCGTCGGGCATCGCGGCCATCGCCGCGGCCGTGACCACGGACGCCAAGGCCATGGTGGCGCCGACCGACAGATCAAAACCGCCGGTGGTCATGACGATCATCTGGCCGATCGCCGGAACCGCCAGGAAGGAGAAATTGCGCAGGACGTTGAGGATGTTCAGGCGGTTCAGAAAACGCGGTTCGATGATCGCGGCCGCGGCCGCGACCGCGACCAGAAGCAGGATGACGATCCCGCCTGTTTCCAGAAAACGGCGCCGCAGCGTGTCAGGCATCATGCCGCCTCCGTGGCGCCGGTTTCGGCGTCGAAATAGTGACGCAGCACAGTCGCCTCGGTGATGCCGTCGCCCTTGAGTTCGGCGACTATGCGCCCTTCACGCATGACATAGACGCGCTTGGCCAGGTGAACGAGCTCCGGCAGTTCGGACGATGACAGCAGAATGGCCGCGCCATTCTCCACCAGGCTTTTCATAAGCCTGTAGACCTCGCTTTTGGCGCCGACGTCGATGCCAACCGTCGGTTCATCGAAAATATGGACCGAGACCGGGCGCATCAGACCGCGCGCCAGCACGAGTTTCTGCTGGTTTCCTCCCGAAAACGACGACGCCGCGCGTTCCGGCGCCATCGGTCGCAGCCCCAGGGTCTTTAACGGCGCGGCTATCGCCCGGCGCTCTCGCCACGACTTGAGCAGTCCGCCCTGGGACAGTCTCGGATCGTCCAGGGCGGCCATGGTCACATTCTCGCGGCCCGGGCGGGTGAGGGCCAGTCCTTCAGCGCCGCGATCAGCCGGATAGTAACAAAGTCCGGCACGCAACATGCTGTGCGGCACTGGCGCTCGAACCACCGCGCCATGGAGCTCGATCTCACCGGACGTCACCCGCTCCAAGCCGAACACGGCCCGGCAAAGTTCGCTGCGGCCGCAGCCAACCAAGCCTGCCAGGCCGACGATTTCGCCAGCTCTGACCACGATGGAGGCATCGGATAGGGTGCCGGAGACACTGATCCCCCTGGTCGCCAGCACGATTTCGGCGGGGCGCTGGCTGATTGACGGATAAAGTCGTTCGACCGGCTGGCCGACCATCATCTCAATGAGCGCAGCATCGGATGCCGCGGCGATGGCCACTGTGTCGATCTTGCGCCCTCCTCGCAGCACCGTGACACGGTCCGCGAGCCGACGGATCTCCGCCATGCGGTGCGACACATAGATGATCCCGACGCCGCGGGCCTTGAGGCCCGCGATGGCGGCGAACAGTTTTTCCGCTTCACCGTCGGTGAGCGACGCGGTCGGTTCGTCGAGGATGAGTATCTTGGCATCCGAAAGCATGCCTTTGGCAATCTCGACCATCTGCTTTTGCGCCCGGGTCAGCGTTTCGATCTTGCTGTCCAGCTCGACGTGAAAGCCAATGTCGCGGAAGCGTTCTTCCGCGCGGGCACGCATCGCGCGCCGATTCAGGAAAAGCCTTCCTTTGATCTCGCGTCCAAGAAACAGGTTCTCCTCGACCGTGAGGTCGGGGACGAGACTGAATTCCTGGAATACCGCCGCGACGCCGGCATCGCGGGATTTCTGTGGGGTCAGCGCGGAAATGGTTTGGCCGTCGATACGGCAAGAGCCTTCGGTCCAGCCGTAGGTTCCCGCTATCAGATTGATGAGCGTCGACTTGCCAGCGCCGTTTTCGCCGAGAAGGGCATGGACCTCGCCGCTCAACAGCGAGAAATCAACGCCGTCAAGCGCCACCACACCCCCGAAACGCTTCGTCATACCCGTAAGTTCAAGCATCTTTTGACACCACCGAGATCGAAGCAGAAAGGGCGGCAGGCCAAGGCCGAGGTCTGCCGCCCATCGAAGATGGGACTATTGTACCGAAAAT
Organism: Mesorhizobium sp. M0051; assembly: GCF_040323235.1. NCBI lineage: Bacteria > Pseudomonadati > Pseudomonadota > Alphaproteobacteria > Hyphomicrobiales > Phyllobacteriaceae > Mesorhizobium > Mesorhizobium sp. M0051. The sequence goes on along the minus strand of NZ_JAMYUT010000033.1, from coordinate 61,678 downwards.
TCAGGCTTCCACCCATCGGGCGCGAAAATCTGCGTCGGGTCGATCTTGTCGACGTTATCCTTGGTCACGATACCCGGCGCCACCAGCAGAACCTTCTCATAGTCCTTCTTTTCCAAGGCGCGCACCGCGAGGTCGACGCTGATGCGGCCCATCATGACCGGATACTCGGCGGCAAAGCCAAGCACCTTGCCTTCCTTGACCAGCTTCAGCATCGTCTGGTTCTCGTAGGACGACATGATCACGACATCGTCGCGGCCGGCGTCGGCGACGGCACTGACGGCCGCTTCCGCCGCCGCGGCCCCGCCCCAGATGACATTGAGATCCGGATAGGTCTGCAACGCGTCCTCGACGAGGCGTAGGCTCTGTGGAACGCCGGGCTCCCCATAGAGCTCGGCCGCGAGCTTGATGTTGCCGGTTTTGGTGCTGTCGCGGAAGCCCGCCATATAGCTCTCAGCCCAGCCCGATCCCTGCGGACCCGGCAGGCCGATCGCGGTCGTCTTTTTGTCGCCGAGATACTTCTTGAGGTACTCACCCTCCTGAAAACCCTTCTGGTAGGTATCGGGAGTGATGCGCGCGGTGATCGGGGTTTCCAGGATCGGATTGGCGACGGCGATCTGGACAAGACCCTTGGCGTCGCCCTCCTTCAGCTTGGCCGCCAGACCGGCTTCCGAGATGGCGGCGACGAGGATGCCCTGGGCGCCGGATGCGACGCAATCGTCATATTGCGACAGCTGCTTTGGCAGTGCGTCATAGCCGCCGGCCTGCAGGACCGTCACTTTGACACCCAGGCGCTTTGCTTCTTCGACGATGCCGTAGTCGACCGAGACCCAGTAGCTGTCCTTGAGGTGCGGAAACAAGACGCACAGGTTCCAGGGCTTCTCGGCCTTTTCCAGCGGCACATAGTCGAGTGCCTCGACTTTTTTCAGATCGCCGCCCTTGGCCGCGTTGATCTTGAAGGGCCACCAATCCTTGGCTTGGGCGGCGTTGGGCAGGACGGCCACGCTGGTGACGAAAGCCGCCGCGAGCATGGATTGGAAAGCGCGAGTCTTGGTCATGTGATTCCCCATTTGTTTCGTGTGTTCCCGGGTGGGGAGCCGACGAATTCGCCGGCTCCCCGGTCTGCCTTGGGAGCAGAGATATCTGCCGATGCGTGGAAGTCACCTTTTCGGCGAATGCGCCTTGGGGTCGTCCGCGCTGTCGCTCATTCACATCGCCACCGTACTACTTATAAGTTATAAGTCAACAGGCTTTCATACGCTGGTGCTAATTTCAGGCAGGGTGAGCGTCTTCAATCCCGCGCCCTCGCCGCCGTCGACCGGCATGACGATGCCGTTGACGAAGGATGAAGCGCGCGACAGCAGCCAGGCCACGGCCTCGGCGACGTCTTCGGGAGTTCCCAATCGACCCACTGGAATGCGGCTTTCCAGCAGAGCCCTGCGGCCAGGAATGGCTAGCGTGCCCGCCATCATCCTTGTTGCGATCTGGCCGGGGCAGACGGCATTGAGGCGAACGTCGCTGATCTCCAATGCCAGCGACAAGGTCAAGGCGATCAGCGCGGCCTTGGAGGCCGAGTAGATGGCCAGACCCTCCTCGCCCATCAGCCCGGCCACCGATGACATCATCACCACCGATCCGCGCGCCGCGCGCAGGCCTGGCAGCGCCGCGCTGATGAAGACGAACGACGAGCGCGCATTCACCCTCATGATCTCGTCCCAATCGCTCAGGGTGGCGGTCTCAAAAGCCCCTCGCCCCGTCATGCCGGCGTTGTTGACCAATCCGGCTATCTTTCCGTTACCGAGCATCATCGCGGTATTGATGACCGTTCGGCATTGGGCTTCGTCGCGCACATCACAGGCGATGAAATGTGCATTGGCGAGGCTGGATACGATTTCTCGTGCGGCAGCCTCGTCGCGACCCGTGAAGACGACGGCCGCGTTCTCCTGCTCGGCAAGGCGCCGGACACAGGCGGCGCCGATGCCATGCGTGCCGCCGGTTACGACATAGACACTCTCTTTTTCTCTCATGGTTCAGCCTTATGAATGATTGGCCCAACGAGCCAGGTTGCGCTGTCACGCTTCCAGCAAGGCTCGCGCAATTCGGTTGTGGTCCCGCCCACGGTGGGGTGGCTCACTGCGCGCGTCGATCGTGTTCACGGGCGTGGCGCCGCCGGTGGTCGGATAAAGGCATGTCGGAGCACGCAGCCTGCGCCGCGTTCAGTCAGTGTAAGTCGCGCTGAAAACCAAGCTCCAGCACGCCCGAAGCGTCATGGCCTCGACGAACCGCGGCGGTCCGGCGCTGACAAGACACAGTCTTTGATGATGTTGAAACCCGGGCATCCAGTGGCGTTGCGATCGTAAGCTTCGAAGACACCCATTGTCAGGTGGAGCCACAGAAAAATTCTTATCGTGGAACTGCGGCATTCGGCTATGCGAAAATATCACTGTTAACCCTCGACGCCCCCCGGCGATGCTGCTCATCATTCGACGGCCCACAAATAGACTTCCAAGCTAGGTAGTGAGGGTCACGAGACGCGCACTCCGCAGACACGAACAAACGCTGTGACGCGTCCCCTGCCCAAAGTCTGTGTTAACTTATAACTTATAAGGCGACTGTCAAGAATAGCGGCTGTGGTGTTCTAGCGTTGAGGGACCGGTTAGGCTGCGGCTGATGGAAAGACATGGCTGCATGGCGATGGCAGTGCGGTTCCGGACTGCCATTATGCGACTTTCGAGGCACAAATCATGAACATGGGACGACGGATATTTGGTTCGAACTCGCGAGCCCGTTCGAGGGGACCGGCCCAAAGTGCTACCTAGACTACTCTGAACTCGCGGCAGCGTTTGCCGCTGACTGATCAAATGCCAGCCGCAATCGCTCCATTTCCGGGCGACTGTGTTCGCGGGCGGCAAAGGATCCCACGGCAAGCGCCGGGCTGAGGCATGGATTTTCGCAATGTTGCCATGCTCGTCTGGGCGGCGCCACCCACAAGAAGCTTGATCCTATGAATCGGAATATGCAATTGCACGCGCCGGTGCGGCGATGCATCGAACGTTTTGATCCGGCTGGGACGCCGTGTACGAAATGCCGCCTTCGGCCTCATCGCGGTCATCGACGGTAAATGGCTCGATCGATCCGCCGGCCGACAGGTGGAGAGGGATAAGGAAGGACTAGCAACCGACGCGCACGGATTTGGGGATTCAGCCGTATGAGGTAGCGAAGCACGGTCAGAATATCCGCCGTTGTGCCGTTCCAACGCAGCACCCGAAGTTGGTTGACCGGCTTGTAGATACCGGCGCCCCCGGCGATGGCGTCGAGGGCGACTAGTACGAGGGCGAAATAGCCATAGGAAAAGGTATTGTCATTTGTCCACCGATCGAATGATACCGCGAAGAGGCGTGGCGCGGCACGCCATTTCCGAAGGATCTCCACCATTTCGGGATCTTCCTCGAGCTGGTCTCGAATATCCTCGAGAAAACGCCGCTTCGTGCGCGCCTTGAATTCGCTATGCAGATCGGCGAATGCAACATCGAAGCGCGATTTCCTCGCCATAGGCCCCCTGCGTCATTGAATGTTTGATCGACTAGCGTTGGACTAGAGTTGTTGTTTTCGGATTGCTCCATTGAACCGCCGTCGAGGACAGCGAAGAAGTGTTTGTCGTCAGCGTCAAGATCTCGAAGCTTGACGAATAGCTCTGAGGCGCCAGGATAGCCCTGAAGCCGCATAAGCCCCCGAACTTCGCGGTCCCAGAGCGCCTGGATCGCGGAGCTGTCTCCTACGGGTTTATTCCAGAGCTTGACGTAGTATAGGTCTCCAGCATCTTCGGCCTGCCACAGATCAGGAACTCCTCTCTTGGCGTCCCCACCTACGATCCGACGGATCAGTCGATACCGCCCCACCCTCTGTTCAGCCATCCGATCCCCACCCAGAAATGTTACTCGCAAGACGTTGGGCATCGGTTTGAAACAATGCGCAAAGGATTTGTTTCATCTATTTCTTCGCAATACTAGCTTGAGTTGTTCGGTCCTTCTGCGCCGCGGTCAGTCGGCCCGAACCGGCCCAACCCTCCACTTTGGTACCGACACCGACGAAAGCAATTAAACGGCCGCGGTTCCGCTAGTGCGGGGCGAGTCCGACCTGCACCGGCCGGCCAAACGTCAAGACCATTCCTGGTCAAGCTCTCGAGTGGGGACGAGGCCACCATCGGCTTCCCGGGTCGGTATGCTCGTAGCGTATATCCTGCTAGACCTGATCATCAGCATCGTACGTGCGTTCCGAGACCCCGCACTCAAGGCACACGTCGCCACCATGGTTCTCGCTGTAGGTCCAGCCACCCGCCCACCCGCAGTTGGGACAGAATTCATAGCAGTCGAGCTCGCCCCATAGCCATGGACTAGCATATTCCGGAACCGCGTCCCTATCATAGGAAATGATCTCAAAGGCATCTTGTCCGACAGAGATGTAAGCCCTCGATGAAAAGAGCTTCAGGGCAGAAATAACGTCGTCTGCCGACAGGAAAAACCATTCTCCCGAATCTGCCTTGTGGTCGAATATGAGGTGCAACCGCCGTTCGACCACGCGGTCTTCGGAAATCGATCCGGTCCGAATTTCTCCCATCAACGCAACTCTACGCCGATTGCCAGTCTGCAGGTTGGCTATGCGGCGATCGACCGCCTGCGAGCGTCCGACCTTCACATAAAGACGGCCGGCAAGGCTGTTGTCCAATTCAGTGATAAAATAGACGGTCATTGTAGCATTCAGGATATTCAGCTACGCGCTTCAACCCCGCTGCACTCCCAAAAGAAAAATTGCTAGCGAGGAACGGCAGCAGCGCGGTCACCTACTCTCTCCAGCCAAGTGCACGGAGCCACGCATCGACCTGACCAAATGCATCCTGCTGCCATTGTTCGGCGGTGCGTTCCCCGAGAATTTGGGTGTCCTGCACGAACTGGCGGACGCTAGTGGGGCCAAAACTATCAACCGCCTCGAACTTGCCGGCAATAAACCCGAAGCCCTCTTTGCCTTCCTTGTGAGCGAGAACCGGCTCGCAATCCGCGGCAAGTGCATCGGGGCCACCTGGATAGTTTCGAACGCAGTAATAGATGTCGTATGCATCCTTCCTCTTCAGGCGGTTCTCGATTGCGTAGCCCTTCATTGCGAGGAGGGCGGGGATCGATGCGACGGCGATGTTGACGTGGTTCGCGCCTCCATCCGGCATCTCGCCCGAAATCGCAACGAGGTTGTAAAAGCGTAAGGCCAATTCGGCACCCGATGCCCGCTGCACGGCAAAATGCTCGATCAGCGGTGGTTTGTTCTTTGTGAAGACGGCGTCGAAAGGACGCAAGAAGTCGACAACCACATCGATCGGACCTCCACCATCATCGACAGGCACTGTCCGAACAAGCTGGAACAGACGGTGATCGTCACGCTGCTCATACCCATTCCCCATAAGTGCCTCGACAAGTCGGGCGTATTCGCCATCTCCAAGTGCCTCCGTATCGAGGCCCAGATCGACGTCGAGAGTTCCGACATGCGGCATTTCTTCGTTTTCTAGGAGGAGCCAAGGCACCGCGCCGCCAATCACGGCGAACTTGCCTTTGAAACTGCCGAGTATCTGACCAATTTCCAGTAGAACCGATTTCACGGCCGCGGTGGTGCGGTCGTCGTAGTCGGCGGCCGATTGCGGATCGGGCGGTACTACTGGAGCCATTGCAATTTCTCCTGCCGCAAATGGTCAGCGGCTTCCTGTCCCCTCTCCCCGGATATCACCAAATCAAGGTAAGTTTGAACAGGACTTGTGCAAACGACGCCGGGCGCCGGCTCGATTGTATCAAGCAGTGGCCCTTCATCCTTCAGGATCGTGATCACAACGTTTTCACCCTTCGCCGCCGACGACAGCTTGAGGGCATGCCGCAGACGGTCGAGACCTCCGCAATCTGCGTAGAAGAACTGGCTGCCTACCCGAGCATATGGCGCAATCCATTGCGCTGCCGAGAACGATGCGAGGATCGCTCGGTCAATTCGATTCGACGCACCAAGCACATCGCGAACGACCTGGTCGAACGCTTTGCCGTGCAAGGTAGTGTAGAAGGTTTGGCGATCACCCGCTGGCGGCTCATAAGAGTTCCGCCAAGCGTCCAGAACCGCTGCCGGCCGAAAAAGCGACATGCCATCGTCGCCGATTTTCGCCCACTCCCGATCCACAAGCGCAGCGCGGACATTGCTGACGTGGCCGAGACTGACACCGGCTGCTTCCGCAAGCTCGGTGACGCGCCAGGGATGGTGTGGATCGCGCAACATCACTCTCAGAACCTGCGCGGACTTCGGTTTGAAGATCGACTTCAACTCGCGGCGTTCGATTGCGGGTCGGGTCGGAACCTTACGCTCAATAAATATGCCGTCGAAAGCGAGCCGGCAATTTCCCTCGAAATCGAGGAAGCCCACATTTTCTTCCTGGCAAAGAGCCTGTGCTTCTGGAGAAAGAAAGGGCGCAATGAACACAGGAATTGCGCCTTTTCCTATGTGGTTTACCGCCCTTCGCACCTGGAGTAGGCCCGAGTGAACGTGGCGCGGCTGTCCGCTCGACTTGACCTCACAGACGAGAATATGTGTGCGCCCGAAGGCGCTGATATACGCAAGAATATCGATTTCGCGATCGAAAGCGTCGGCTTCAACCTCTACATTCTCGATGGAAACGGGCGGAATATCGTTTAAGACGGCCCGCAGAGCGTCCGCAGCTTGATGCTCAATGCTTTTCAATGAGTCGCCCGATTTCAGCATCCGCTGAAAATGGCTGACCTACTGAAATATGTCAATCGCAATTTCACAAAATATGGCGGTTTCAGCGGGATGTTGAAATTCGACCAAGAGTGAAAATCTTGAGTTAGCTTCGCCCGTGCCCCAATCAATCCATCTTATGTCGATGGCCGCGACCTGAGTATCGAAAGGCGTCAACTAAAGGCGCCTTCACCAAAATCATCGATAGCGCGCCAGACGCCTGCGAACCTCGGGTGTCAAACGGCTTCCAAAACTGACCCTCGATCGGCGTCCAATTTTCACTCAATCCGACCGTGCGTGGCTTCCCTGATACACCCCTCTCTCCCTTCAAGTTTCGGCGAACAGCTATGTCCTGCGTTGATTTCGGATGGTGAGCGAACTTGCGACCTCAAAGCGATCGGGTTTGAACCCATTGGCAGCAACGTGGCTGGACCAGCGCTGGAGCCGCTTTTGATCATTAAGAATGGAAAGAGCGCTTTATCCCAATTAGGCAACGTATAAATGCATTTCCTCGGACGATATTTAATCAGAAGTTGCTTTTATGTCACTTTTATGGACTAACAGTTGGACAACTGCACATTTCTACTCGGACAAACTGTACATAACGGCGGACAAACACGCTTCGCGCACGTTAATGCTTGGATTGTGCACAGGCTCAATCGCTGATCCGAGCACGAACTCAATGGTGTGATTACACCGCGGAAAACGCTCGAAGCGCAGATCAGCGACCGCCGCCCCCGCTCACTTTTCTCCTGGGCGCTGACGGAAGCGTGGCTTTTATGAGCGTTCGATTATAATCCGAGTGACTATAAGGGGAAGTCAATCCCCCGCGTCGCATTTTCGCCGAGTTCTGCCGTGTCATTGAAAGGCAGCACCGCGAATGACAAAGCTTTGCCCGGTCTTTTGCGGTGAATAGCAGCTCTATCTCTGCCAATAATACGTGGGGTCGAGCCACGTAGCCGGCGCCCGCTATCTTCGAGGATTCCCGCCCCCGTGCAGGGTTACTTGAGGCCCCGGTCACTCCACAATGGCAGAGCCTCTCGGACCGCCGAGCGCGGCTTACTTGTGCTGCCCCAGGGTCAGGTGCCGCGAACGTCGCTTCTGAAACATGCCGGGTGTAGACCGAAGGTCTAAGCCTTTCATAGAGCAGCCGAGTTGACAGGCGAAATGGCCTGTTACACGCTGGTTAAATCGATTAGGATTCGCAGGGAAAACTCTGCCCAACCCAGGCAACCATGGACGATCGCCCAAAAGCAACACGCAACGGTAGGGCCGCCGCCAAGGCCAAAGAAGTCGAAGCGGAGCTGATTGCCGTTGTCGTGTCCGTCAATGACGGTGAACCAGCGGTCCTCACCATCGGGCAGGGGGATTGCCTGCCCTCGGGGCCGTTCGCGCTGGAGCATCGATCGCTGCAGTCAGGTCTTAGGGCGTGGGTCGAGCAGCAGACTGGTCATCCCCTCGGCTATATTGAGCAGCTCTATACGTTCGCTGATCGCGACCGCGCCGACGGGCGCCAGCAGCGCGTCATTTCCATCAGCTATCTCGCTTTGACCCGGAAGGAACATGCCACCGGCGCATCGGCCTGCGCCTGGCGGAGCTGGTACGATTATTTTCCGTGGGAGGACCACCGCCTCGGAACACCGAAACTGATTGCGGATGTTCTGAAGCCGCGTCTGCTTGCCTGGGCGGCTGCAGTTGAGGAGGCTGCGATTGCCCGTGAACGACGGCGGCGGGCTGCCATTGCTTTCGCGTTCGAGGACCGACCCTGGAATGAAGAGTTGGCGCTCCAGCGCTATGAGCTGCTTTACGAGGCGGGTCTGGTGGCAGAGGCCACCCGCGACGAACGGTCGATCGCATCCGACTCAACAGCCGGGACAACGATGGTTGCCGACCATCGCCGCATCCTGGCCACGGGCCTTGCGCGCCTGCGCTCGAAGATCAAATACCGGCCAGTCGTCTTCGAGCTGATGCCGCCGGTGTTTACGCTGCTGCAGCTGCAACGGACCGTGGAAGCCCTGGCAGGCCGGCTGATCAACAAGCCCAACTTTCGCCGGCTCATAGAGCAGCAAGAACTGGTCGAGGAGACTGGCGAGACGTCCCTGGATACGGGCGGCCGCCCGGCCAAGCTCTATCAGTTCCGCCATGCCGTGCTGGACGAAACTGCCGTGGCGGGGACAAAATTGCCTCTGGCCCGGGGTTGACACACTCTTATAGTCAACCTAGATATATACCCCTTATAGTCGAATGGATTATAAACGGGAGGCGCCGGTGAGCGGGACGATACCTTCGGCCGCGTCCCTGTATCAGCGCGTCCAGCGCATCATCCCCCCAGTGGAATGGGCGGCTTTCAGCGATGACGTCGAGGCTATTCTCGAGCTCAAGCACGAGCGCAACGCCGTCATCCTGGCCCACAACTATCAAACACCCGAGATTTTCCACTGCGTCGCCGACATCGTCGGCGACAGCCTGGCGCTGGCCCGCAAGGCAATGACCGTCGATGCGGACATCATCGTGCTCGCCGGCGTGCATTTCATGGCTGAGACGGCGAAGCTCCTCAATCCGGACAAGGCGGTGCTCATTCCGGATCTTGGCGCCGGCTGCTCGTTGGCGGACTCGATCACGGCGGACGACGTGCGGCTGATGCGGCAACGCTACCCTGGCGTGCCGGTCGTGACCTACGTCAACACGTCCGCTGCCGTGAAGGCCGAGTCGGACATCTGCTGCACCTCCGGCAACGCGTTGGCTGGGTGGAGTCGCTTGGCGTTGAGCGGGTGATCATGCTGCCCGACGAATACCTGGCCAGGAACATCGCGGCACAGACTTCGGTCGAGATCATCGCCTGGAACGGTCATTGCGAAGTGCATGAGCGCTTCAAGCCAGCCGACATTCGCGAGCTGCGGGATGCCTACGCTGGCGTTACCGTGCTTGCCCATCCTGAATGCCCGCCGGAAGTTGTCGCGGTTGCCGATTTCGCCGGCTCGACCGCGGCGATGTCGGATTTCGTCGGACGGCACAAGCCTGCGCGCGTCGTGTTGATGACCGAATGCTCAATGAGCGACAACGTCGCCATCGAGCACCCCGACGTCGAATTCGTGCGCCCTTGCAATCTCTGTCCGCATATGAAGCGTATCACGCTCGCCAACATTCGCACGGCGCTGCAGGAAACCCGCCACATCGTGACCATCGATGCTCGAGTGGTTGATGGTGCTCGGCGTGCGGTCGAGCGGATGCTTGCCGTATGACGCCAGAGGTCGGCGACATCAGGGGAGCGCCCGTGATCATCGGCGCTGGCGTTGCCGGGCTGATGACCGCGCTTCATCTGGCGCCGCATCCCGTTTACCTTCTGTCCCCGACGCGGCTCGGGACCGAAACCTCCAGCACACTCGCGCAAGGCGGGCTGGCGGCAAGCCTCGGCGCTGACGACAGTCCAGACCTCCATCTTGCAGATACGCTTGCTGCAGGTGATGGCCTCTGCGACGAAAGTGTGGTCAGACGCGTTTTGAATGCGGCAGATCGAGCCATCGAGAATTTGATGGACTTGGGCGTCGCCTTCGACTGCTCGTGGGACGGGACACTGCGGCTCGGGCTCGAGGCAGCGCATTCCCGTCGCCGGATCGTCCATGCCGGGGGTGACTCTACGGGCCGCGAGCTTGTACGCGCGCTCATCATCGCTGTGAGGCGAACGCCTTCGATCACAATTCTGGAAGGCATGGAAGCCCGCCGGCTCATTGTGGAAAATGGTGCGGTCAGCGGCGTTGTGGCGGCAAAAGGTGGACAGGCGATTATATTTCCGACGCGCCGCGTGGTTCTTGCGAGCGGCGGTATCGGCGCCCTGTTCAGAGACACGACCAATCCGGCCGGCTCATTCGGGCACGGCCTGGCGCTCGCCGCATGCGCCGGTGCGGAACTCGCCGATCTGGAATTCATCCAGTTCCACCCGACGGCGCTCGACGTTTCGCATCGGCCTATGCCGTTGGTGAGCGAAGCGGTCCGCGGCGAAGGCGCAGTCCTGATCGACGAGTGCGGGCACCGCTTTCTATGCGATACGCCTGGCGGCGAGCTGGCATCGCGCGACGTCGTGGCACGGGCCGTATGGCAGCAGCTTGGCACCGGACATCGTGTTTACCTTGATGCCCGGCAGTCCCTCGGCCAGAAGTTCGCCAAGCGCTTCCCAGCTGTGACCCGGCATTGCCGGGACGCCGGAATCCATCCGGCAGTCGAGCCCATCCCGGTTCGCCCAGCGGCAATTTATCACATGGGCGGCGTGGCCGTGGATGCCGCGGGCCGCAGCACGGTGTCGGGCTTGTGGGCTTGCGGTGAGGTTGCCTGCACCGGTCTGCACGGGGCGAACCGGCTTGCCAGCAACTCGCTGACCGAGGCCGTGACGACCTCGTTGTGGGTCGCGCAAAGCGTAGCTGCCGCTCCTGCAGGCTGGCAGTGGCCAAGGCTTGTCGCAACGGCACCCCCGCGGCCCGACCCCTCCTCCGTTCGCCACGCGGTCTCTAATGGGCTCGGTGTTATACGGGACGGGCAAGCACTATCCGACACCGTGGAAACGCTGCTGCCGATCGCGGTTCGCAACACTGGCGCTTCCGATCCCGCCTTGATCGCGCTGATGATCGCCATTGCAGCGCTTCGACGCGAGGAAAGCCGCGGCTCGCATTGCAGGTCGGACTTCCCCACACGCAGGGCGCAGGCCCGGTCTTCGCGCTTGACCCTCGCCTCAGCAATGACGGTTGCGGCCGAACTTAGTCTGCGGCCCGCGGAACGGAGTGCCTGATGACGTCACCTCCACCCCTTCCCGGGATCGTGATCGAGCCGATCGTGCGTAGCGCTCTACTTGAGGATCTGGGCAAAGCCGGTGACCTTACCAGCGATGCGATTATACCCTTTGACTGCAAGGCCACCTTTGCGTTCAGAGCACGGCAGTCTGGCATTGTTGCCGGTCTTGATCTGGTAGCCTACGCTTTCATGCTTGTTGATCCGTCGATCGACATAAATTTTGGACGTCTGGACGGCAGCAGGATCGCGGCGGGTGAGACCATTGCAAGGGTGAGTGGACCGGCGCGTGGAATGCTTGCGGCCGAGCGTACAGCGCTCAATTTTCTCTGCCATCTCAGCGGCATTGCGACGGCAACGGCCGAGATCGTCGAGGCGGTGCGCGGTCAGAAAGCACGGATCGTCTGCACGCGAAAGACGACGCCCGGCCTACGCGCGCTGGAAAAATACGCCGTGCGCGCCGGCGGCGGCGCCAACCACCGCTTCGGGCTGGATGATGCCGTGCTCATTAAGGACAATCACATCGCCATTGCCGGCGACATCCGCACGGCCATTGAGCGGGCGCGCGCCGCGGTCGGCCATATGGTCAAGGTCGAGGTCGAGGTCGACACGCTCGACCAGCTCGAGATCGCGCTAGGCGCCGGGGTCGACGCCATCCTGCTGGACAATATGTCCGTCAAGCAACTGACCCGAGCGGTGGCAATGGTCGACGGCCGCGCGACCACCGAGGCCTCGGGTCGCATAACGCCGGCAACGGCACCAGCCGTAGCGGCAACCGGGGTCGACCTCATTTCTATTGGGTGGCTTACGCACAGCGCGCCAATCCTCGACATCGGCATGGACGTGCCTATCGAAGCATGCATCCAGAAGCATCTGAACTGAATAGAGCGCGCTCCATATAGGAGCAATCTGCGGAAGTGGGGACGTACGATGATCGACAAGGGATTGAGATCCGACCGGGCCAAGGCGCTTGCCTTCATCAGCGCAATGCTCAGCGAGCTGAATCAGATCGCGGGGTCTCACAGGCTGCAGTTCCTAGGATACCTTCTGGAGATGGCGTATATCGAGTCGTACGACATGGTCCGCAAAGAGCGCTCCCACCATCAAAGCAAGGCCATAGATCAGGGATAGCCCTGCTGAACTGAGCGCTGCGGCAGCTTCAAATCTGACCTCGGCACTTCTATTTCCGCAAAAAAGACGCGCAGTGCTCCAGCGCGTTCACGGGCGGTTGGACTGCAAAAACCAGTTGGAATATTTGACAGCGCGGCAGGATCACGATTTGCTCTCCAGTGCGCGAGCAACGACATGGATTCGATCTCCTTGTTTCGAGAAATGGTCGGACTGTTTCGCACAACTGACATCAGTTTCGGTTGAGTGGATTCGAGTGGGTCTAGTGGCCCCTCACTGAGGCCCTATGCGAAATCCTAGGCCAGCGGATAAACCAAAAAGTCGTGTGACACGCCAATTGCATCGAGGAGGATTCGCGTTGCCCTTGTACGAGCCAATGCTTCGCCATCTGAAATCGCGCGAGCTGTTCGGAGCCATTGACCGGGTGCCGGCTCTTGGCATGCTGGTAAGTGAGCAGACCTTCGAGGTCCTAAATCCTTCGACCGGCGAAGTGCTGGCGGAGCTGCCCGACATGGGTGTCGAGGAGACGCGCGCCGCAATCGACAAAGCTCATGTGGCGCAACCTGAATGGGCCGCACTGACCGCGCGCGAGCGCAGCGACATCCTCTGGCGTTGGCACCAACTGATCGTCGACCACACTGACGATCTTGCCGCGATCCTCACTGCGGAGATGGGCAAGCCGCTAGCCGAAGCGAAGTCTGAGGTGGCGCATGCGGCCGCATATCTGCAATGGTACGCCGAAGAGGCCAACCGCATCTATGGTGAGACGATCTCGCCGCCCTCTACAGACCGTCGCATGCTGGTGATCAAACAGCCGATCGGCGTCGTTGGAACGATCACGCCCTGGAACTTCCCCGCCTCAATGGTTGCGCGCAAGATCTCGCCGGCTCTCGCTGCCGGCTGCACGATCGTGCTCAAACCGGCTGAACAGACGCCGCTGGTGGCAGGTGCAATGTTTGCTCTGGCCCACCTTGCCGGGTTTCCGGAAGGCGTCGTCAACCTGATCTATGCGTGCGAGGGTGATGCGGTCGGTCGCGAACTCTGCTTTAACCCCAAGGTCCGCAAGATCAGTTTCACCGGTTCGACCGAGGTCGGCCGGTTGCTCATGCGCCAGTGCTCGGACCAGATCAAGAAAGTCAGTCTCGAGTTGGGTGGCAATGCGCCTTTCATCGTCTTTGATGATGCGGACGTCGATGCTGCCGTCGACGGCGCGATCCAGGCCAAGTTCCGCAATGCCGGCCAGACCTGCGTTTCCGCCAACCGGCTTTACGTCCAGTCGGGCGTCCATGACGAATTCGTCGACAAATTCGTGGATCGTGTCCGCCAGCTTCCGGTCGGCGACGGCTTCGATCCAGGTGTCGCCATCGGTCCGCTGATCGACAGGCACGCACTGGCCAAGATCGAACTTCACATTGCCGATGCCTTGGCCAAAGGTGGCGCGATCCGATGTGGCGGCGGCCGCATCGGCAGCGACGGCACGTTTTTCCAGCCGACGGTCCTCAGCGGCGTCACAAGGGAAATGACCGTGGCGCAAGAGGAGACCTTTGGACCCTTGGCGCCGATCATTTGCTTTGACGATTCTGATCAGGTCGTGCGTGAGGCCAACGACACGATCTACGGCCTTGCCGCCTATTTCTATGCTTCAAACCTGAAGCGTGTCTGGCGTGTAGCGGAGGCCCTGGAATACGGCATGGTTGGGATCAACACGGGACGAATGTCCTCAGAAGCCGCGCCCTTCGGTGGCATAAAACAGTCCGGCATCGGGCGGGAAGGTTCCCGCCACGGCCTCGAAGACTATCTTGAAATGAAGTACCTCTGCATGGGCGGCATCTGAGGCAGCGGGCGGCGACTGCCGCGATGAAGGCCAGCGGTCGGCCGGACGCCACGGAATGGACCCACAGTTTTCATATTCGCGGAACAATCCACACCCAATCTGCCTCATAAAGGGCCCCGGTTTCCGTCTATTTTTTTGGCGTCGAATGTCGTCAATTGCCTTCGTCACTGTAGCGGAACGCGGCGCGATAGCCGGTTAGCAACAAGCTTTGGGCGTCATTTCTCTCTGGCGGAATCGACCCCTTCCGACAAAAGCCTGACCTTTGCCAGTCTTCTACGGGCCAGCGTTCGCGCCAAAAGTTCAAAGCCGCGTCCGTAACATTCAACAATGAAAGCCAGCGTTATCAGGTCGAGCAGAAAGTCGTCTATCGCATGCGTGAGCGCATCAGACCTTTGTTCCAATCGAAGTAGCAAGGCGCGCGCCTCTTCGATCGCGGCCCGGCAATCGTCTGCGCCTATCAGTGAATCGATCCTGTCGAAGATCTGCAAGCGTCCTCACTCTCCCTAAGCCAGCGCATCGAACGCCGCTGATGAATGAGTCTTCAACGAAAGAATAGGGTCGCGTTTCGCGAAAAGGCATCGGCGTTGATGAAGCCTGGTGCGTTAAGCGACAAGTAAATCAGGCCTGACCCAGAAATCTTCGAAGGCGAGCGGCCCGGCCCACGCCTGCGTGCCGCGACCCACAATCCCTAGGAAACTGTGACGCACTCATCGGAGGCAAACAGTCCCTCTCTATTCTTCCAGCCGCCACGGTTCAGCCCAGATTACATGGGAAATGGCAATAACGGAAAGCAAAGGTTCGCAAAATGAGTAGGGTGGCTGGATCAAACGAAGATTTGGCTGCACCAACGACCTTTGGGCCACTTTTGCAGCCCACCTTTCGTTCGATCTGGCTCGCCACGCAGGTTTCAAGCCTCGGCTGGTTGATGCAGACTGTCGCCATCAGCTGGCTGATGGCAACGATCTCGACTTCCGATCTGATGGTTGCGCTGGTGCAGGCTTCATCGAACCTGCCCGCCTTCGTCTTGTCCGTGTTCGCCGGGGCTCTCGCCGACAATTTCAGCCGGCGCCGGGTCATGTTCGCCGGTCGGTGCCTTATGGTGATTGCGTCCGCGATGCTGACGGCGTCCGTGGCGCTGGGCTTTGTCAGTCCGTGGATGATCCTCGGCTTCAGCTTCTTGATCGCAAGCGGCGGTGCTCTCAATGATCCGGCCTGGCAAGCGTCGGTTGGCGATATCGTGGATCGACGCGATGTTCCCGCTGCCGTCACCCTGCTTTCTGTCGGCTTCAACACCGTCCGGACTGTTGGCCCGGCGCTCGGCGGCATTGTGGTTGCCTCATTTGGCCTCATGGCGGCATTCGCCCTGACCACGCTCACCTATTTCGTACCCTTGGCCACTATTTGGCGCTGCAAGTGGAAGGTTCGTTCTTCCCCTCTTCCACGCGAGTCGATGAGGACGGCAATTTATGACGGGCTGCGCTTCACGGCGATGTCATCGGAGATCAAGGCAGCGATCGCGCGCGGAACCCTCTTTGGCTTGGCGAGCATCGCCATACTTGCGCTGCTGCCGGTGGTTGTCCGCGACCAGCTGGGAGGAGGCCCGCTTGCCTATGGCGCGCTCATGGCCGGCTTCGGGACCGGTGCCGTCTTCGCCGGCCTCTCCAACAGCCTGTTCAGACGGAGCTTGTCGCAGGAGCGGCTGATGAGGCTCTCCTGCGTCGCCTGTGCGGCGTGTTCTCTCTCCCTGGCACTGACATCTTCGATTGCCGTGGCGGCAATTGCACTCGCCTTGGGCGGCGCGGGCTGGGTGACCGCCTGGTCCGGGGTTGGTGTGAGCGTGCAGCTGGCGAGCCCGCGCTGGGTCGTGGGGCGCACCATCTCGATCTACTATGCTTTGATAGACGGCGGCATCGCGCTCGGCAGCTGGGTGTGGGGCACGGTGGCCGAAAACCATTCGCTGACCTGGGCACTGGAGGGCTCCGCTGGAGCCCTGTTGATCGTCGCTGCAGCCGGCGTTCTCTTTCCTCTTCGAGAGCGCCGCGACTCCGAGCCCGATCCCTTGGAGGAATTCGATGCCCCAGCTGTCTCTCTCAACTTGAAGCCGAGGAGCGGCCCGATCGTGGTCAAGATCGAATATCTGATAGCCGAGAGAAATCTCGAGGCCTTCCTCGACCTCATGCGGCAGCGGCGCCATGTACACAGCCGCGTCGGTGCTCGGAACTGGACGCTCCAGCGGAACCTGCAGAAGCCTATGCATTGGACAGAAACGTTCCGCACGCCGACCTGGACGGACTACCTTCGCCTCAATCATCGTCTGACGGAAGTGGACAAGGAACTGGACGAGCGTGTCTTTCAGCTGCACGCGGCCGAGACCCCACCTCAAATGACACTTTCCATCGAGCGGCCGACAAGCTCGGCCCGCAAGCCCGAGCACTCAGCTTTTCGCCATCCCCGTCATTGAAGCCTGGCCGGCATCTCTGTCATCAATCGATTGGCTACGAGCGCGACTGGTCAGCCCCCGACCCTCAAGACCATCGACATCGAAGCGGCCGCGAGTTGCCTATAAAACACTACTGCACTCTTATTGTTTGTGACGCATGCGGGTGGTGAGCGGTTTTCAAAGGCCCCGTTTCCTGCTGACAAAGTTAGCTTGGGCCACTGAATTGCCGATCAAACGCTCTCGGATACTGGTGCGAGTATGAAATCAAAGACAGGTTCAGGCTGGGCAGGCTTTGGCTCCCGCAGAACAACCGGGTAAGCTACGATCGCTTGGGCATGTTCAGCGAGCGCGGCAGGTGTCATTCCCAGTGCTTTCTCAAACAGGCCGCCCGGCACTCTCACCACCTGACGAAAAAGCCCTGCAGCTCTTGTCGCATGGCGCGCCGCAGCGACCCGCTTTCCCTCACGGATCTTCACGCCGGCCGCCGCCAACAGGATCAGCCCCTTGAAGAACAGGCGGTGCTGAGCACTTTGTTTCGAAGCCTGCCAGAGAGGCTCCCAGGCTTCATGGGCTTCCCAGTAGTAGCCGTGATTGAAAAGGTCGATTCCCCATCGAAACACATCTGAGCCGAGCGCTTCGCCAACGGCGACGGTCACCGGATCTGATCGGTAACTGTGGCCCAAGGGATCGCGCACCGGATGCGGATATTTGCCGGGCAGATACGCATAGCTCGGGAACTTTTTTTCGGGCAGCAGGCGAGGGCGAAACATAGGCCCAGCAAACATGAAAGTGCGTTGAGGGGCAATTCATGCTGACCGCGTCGTGACAGGCAAGCAGTCTTAACGGGCTTGTAAAGGGTGGCGAGATTGGCCAAAACGCGCTTTGCCAAATTCATGACGTTGGGTAAGCGGCTGACGCAGGGAGAAGATATGATTTTGCGACTGAAGGAGCGGCTCGGCAAAAGGTTTGAGGAAGAAGTCCAATTCTTCAAAGGCTGGCAGAAGGACAAGAAGGGCGTGGGAGCCCTTATTCCCACTTCGGTTTATGCGGCACGCCGGATGGCAAGCGTGGTGAACCCACGGTCAGGATTGCCGATTCTGGAGCTTGGCGCGGGAACCGGTGTCATCACAAAGGCGATCCTGGCTAGGGGAATCAAGCCGCACCAGCTGGTTTCAGTCGAATATTCCAGGATTTTCTACGACGGCCTGGTGCAACGCTTCCCGAATGTGGACTTCAGATTGGGCGACGCATTTGCGCTGGACGAAGCTCTGGGTGAGCGCAAAGGTGAACAGTTCGATTGTGTTATAAGTGCAGTCCCGCTGTTGAGCTTTCCAATGCAACAGCGTGTCGCGCTGGTTGAGGATCTGGTTGGCCGTATTCCTGCCGGCCGGCCTCTAATTCAGATCACGTATGGACCTCTGTCGCCGGTGATCAAGATGCCAGACCGTTACGTGGTTTCCCACTATGACTTCGTCGTCCGCAACATACCGCCGGCACAGCTCTGGACTTATCGTCGAGCAGTCTAGCCAAATCTGGACGGTTTTCCTTCTCTGAGGGTTCCGCTGGGTGGTGGCCTTCCACCCAAACAGGATGTGGACAGAGCAGGGGCAGATGCCAGACTGCCAAGAAGACGAAGCGGTCCTGGTTTGATTTGACAGTGGGCGGGCCAAATGCGCTTGACAAAGCCGCGCCGGCCCGTTCAACTTGAGGCATTCACCAGGGGAGTCCCGGCAAGGGGCTGAGATACTGCTGGCTTTCGCGGCGCAGTGACCCGTTGAACCTGATCCAGTTCATACTGGCGTAGGGACGGTGCAAGCGCTCTGCGGGAGTTCACGCCCGAGGTCCTGTTTCGGCAGGTCCACAGAAGCGTCTTTTTCATCCTTCCGGCACAGAACTGGGTCTCCAATGCATGAGCAAAGGAGCCTAAAGATGAATGCCCTCACCCCCGCCGTGTCGACGGGACCGCTGCCTGCCTCGCGTAAGATCCACAAGCCGGGCGCTCTCCACCCACAGATCAGGGTGCCGATGCGCGAAATCTCCGTCCATCCGACAGCCGGCGAGCCGCCCGTTACCGTCTACGATCCGTCGGGCCCCTATACCGACCCGGCTGTCGAAACCAGCATCGAAAAAGGCCTGGCCCGGCTTCGACACGAATGGATTTTGGCGCGCGGCGATGTCGAGGGCTGTGACGGCCGCCATGTCCGGCCGGAAGATAATGGATTCGCGACGGGCGAACGCCTGACGCCGGAATTTCCCATCCGCCACCGACCGCTCAGGGCCAAAGCAGGCAAGGCGGTGACGCAGCTTGCCTATGCGCGCGCCGGCATCATCACACCCGAAATGGAGTTCGTCGCCATCCGCGAGAACCTTGGTCGCGAGATCCTGCGCGGCAAGCTTGAGCGCGACGGCGAGGCCTTCGGCGCGATGCTGCCCGATTTCGTCACGCCCGAATTCGTCCGTGACGAGGTGGCGCGCGGACGGGCGATCATTCCCGTCAACATCAACCATCCCGAGAGCGAGCCAATGATCATCGGCCGCAATTTCCTGGTCAAGATCAACGCCAATATCGGTAACTCCGCCGTCACATCGTCGATGGCGGAAGAGGTCGAAAAGATGGTGTGGGCGATCCGCTGGGGCGCCGATACGGTGATGGACCTGTCGACCGGCCGCAACATCCACAACATCCGCGACTGGATCGTGCGCAACGCGCCGGTGCCGATCGGCACGGTGCCGCTCTACCAGGCGCTCGAAAAGGTCGGCGGCATTGCCGAGGATCTGACCTGGGAGGTCTACCGCGACACGCTGATCGAACAGGCCGAGCAAGGCGTCGACTATTTCACCATCCACGCCGGCGTGCGGCTGCATTACATCCCGCTGACCGTCGACCGGGTGACGGGTATCGTCTCGCGCGGCGGCTCGATCATGGCCAAATGGTGCCTGCACCATCACCGGGAAAGCTTCCTCTACGAGCACTTCGCGGAGATCTGCGACATCGCCAGAGCCTACGACGTCTCCTTCTCGCTCGGCGACGGCCTTCGTCCAGGCTCCATCGCCGATGCCAACGACGCGGCGCAATTCGCCGAGCTGGAAACGCTTGGCGAGCTGACGAAGATCGCCTGGGCGAAGGATTGCCAGGTGATGATCGAGGGCCCCGGCCACGTGCCGATGCACAAGATCAAGGCGAACATGGACAAGCAGCTCGCTGTCTGCGGCGAGGCGCCGTTCTATACGCTTGGACCGCTGACGACCGACATCGCGCCGGGCTACGACCACATCACCTCAGGCATCGGCGCCGCGATGATCGGCTGGTTCGGCACCGCCATGCTCTGCTACGTCACGCCCAAGGAGCATCTCGGCCTTCCCGATCGCAACGACGTCAAGATCGGCGTGATCACCTACAAGATAGCCGCCCACGCCGCCGACCTGGCGAAGGGCCATCCGGCAGCGAAAGTCAGGGATGATGCGCTTTCCCGCGCGCGCTTCGAGTTCCGCTGGGAGGACCAGTTCAACCTGTCGCTCGACCCGGAAACCGCGCGGTCCTTCCACGACCAGACCTTGCCCAAGGAGGCGCACAAGGTGGCGCATTTCTGCTCGATGTGCGGACCGAAATTCTGCTCCATGCGCATCTCTCACGACATCCGCGCCGAGGCACAGAAAGAGGGCATGGCGGCGATGGCGGCGAAATACCGCGAGGGCGGTGATCTCTACCTGCCGGCGGACGAGACCGGCGCACCGCTCATACCTCAGCCACGTGAGCCATCATGAAGGTCTTGGTCAAAGGGGCGGGCGTTGCCGGCCTCACCGCCGCCTTCGAGTTCGCCGCACGCGGCGTCGCGGTTACCGTTGCCGAGACAAGGCCTGCCCTTGGGGGCAATGCGTCGTGGTTCGCCGGTGGCATGTTGGCGCCATGGTGCGAGCGTGAAAGCGCCGAGCAGCCGGTGCTGGATCTCGGACGCGACGCCGCCGACTGGTGGGACGCCGCAACGCCCGGCTTGGTAGCACGACGGGGAACACTCGTCGTGGCCGCGCCGCGCGATGCGGGCGAGCTCGACCGGTTCGCCAGCCGCACGACGGGCTATCGGCGTGTCGAGGAAAGTGAAATTGCCTTGCTGGAGCCCGACCTAGCCGGCCGCTTCCGCCGCGGATTGCTCTTCCCCGCTGAGGGCCATCTTGATCCGCGCCAGGCGATGGCAGCACTTCATGACAAGCTCGCGGCCATGGGTGTCGAGTTCCGCTTCGGCGCCGACGCCCAGCATGTTTTTGGTTTCGATCGTCAGATCGATTGCACGGGAATGGCAGCCGCCGATGACAGGTTGCGTGGCGTTCGCGGCGAAATGCTGATCCTGCGCACCCCTGACATCTCGCTGTCGCGCCCGGTCAGGCTGCTGCATCCGCGCTTTCCACTCTATGCCGTGCCGCGCACCGACCACCGTTTCATGATTGGTGCGACGATGATTGAAAGCCGGTCCGTCGGACCGGTTACGGCGCGTTCGATGATGGAACTGCTGGGTACCGCCTATGCCCTCCACCCGGCCTTTGGCGAGGCGGAGATCGTTGAAACCGGTGTCGGCGTCCGCCCAGCCTTTCCCGACAATTTGCCGCGCGTCGAAACCAAGGGGGAAATCATCGCGATCAACGGGCTCTATCGTCACGGTTTTCTCCTGGCTCCCGCCATGGCGCGCCAGGCTGCCGACCTGGTTTTCAGTCAAGACAGAACCAAGGAGCTTGCTCATGAAACTGATGGTCAACGGCGAAGCGCATGAGGTTGCCGCCACAACGCTGGAGGCGCTGCTTGCCGCGCTTGACTATGAGGGCGATTGGCTCGCGACCGCCGTCAACAACGACCTCGTGCACAAATCCAACCGGGCGGAATTCCAGTTGAACGACGGCGACCGGATTGAAATCCTCTCGCCCATGCAGGGCGGCTAGGCCATGATCGAGCTTTATGGAGCCGAGCTTCCGTCGCGCCTGCTTCTTGGCACGGCTCAATATCCTTCGCCGGCCATCCTTGCCTATGCAGTCAGGGCATCGGGCACGGCGGTGGTGACCGTCTCGTTGCGCCGTGAAATGGCAGGCGGCAGGGCTGGCGAAGAATTCTGGTCGGTGATCCGCTCGCTTGGTGTCAGAATCCTGCCCAACACTGCTGGCTGCCACTCCGTCAAGGAAGCGGTCACGACCGCGAACATGGCGCGCGAAGTCTTCGGTACGACCTGGATCAAGCTCGAAGTGATCGGCAACCACGACACGCTGCAGCCGGACGTGTTCGGTCTGGTCGAAGCCGCCCGCATCCTGTGCGAGGACGGTTTTGATGTATTCCCCTATACCACCGACGATCTTGTCGTCGCCGAGCGACTGCTGGAGGCGGGCTGCCAGGTTCTGATGCCGTGGTGTGCACCGATCGGTTCCGCCCTCGGGCCGATCAACATTCCGGCGCTGCGCTCGATGCGCGCACATTTCCCCGGCGTTCCACTGATCGTGGATGCTGGGCTCGGGCGGCCGTCGCACGCGGCCACCGTCATGGAACTCGGCTTTGACGCCGCTCTCCTGAACACGGCGGTCGCCAAGGCGGCCGATCCGGTCGGCATGGCGCGCGCGTTCGGCAAAGCGGTCGAGGCCGGTCGTGAAGCTTTCAGCTCCGGAATGCTCGAACCCCGCGACGTCGCCGTGCCATCGACACCGACCATCGGCAGGGCAGTATTTTCATGAAGCTCGATCCCTTCTACCTGATCGTCGACAGCGCTGACTGGGTCGAGCGGCTGGTCCCGCTCGGCGTCAAGCTGGTTCAGTTGCGCATCAAGGATAGGGACGAGACCACGCTGCGGTCGGAAATCCGCCGCGCGAACGACGTCTGCGCGGTCCATGGTTGCCAACTGATCGTCAACGACTATTGGCGCACGGCAATCGAGGAAGGCTGCGACTTCGTCCATCTCGGCCAAGAGGATTTGGCTGCGGCCGACCTGCTGGCGATTAAGTACGCCGGATTGAAGCTCGGGCTTTCCACGCACGATCATCTCGAACTGGAAACGGCCGTCTCTGCCGAGCCCGACTATATCGCGCTCGGCCCCATCTATCCCACCATCCTGAAGCAGATGAAATGGTCGCCGCAAGGGCTCGAACGGATCAGCGAGTGGAAGCATCGGGTGGCGCCGATCCCATTGGTCGCCATTGGCGGCCTCAACCCCGATCGGCTCGACGGTGTTTTCGCGGCTGGTGCGGACAGCGCGGCGGTGGTCACCGACATCACGTTGAATGCCGATCCCGAAGCGCGCACGCGAGAATGGATCGAAAAGACAAAGCCATGGCGCTGAGGCGAGAACCGCATGTGCTCGTGGTCGGCGGATCTGACTCCAGCGGTGGGGCTGGAATTGCACGCGATATCGAGACGATCTCTTCCATTGGCGTCCGCACCTGCCTGGCTGTCACAGCGCTGACGGTGCAGACGCACGAAGCCGTGATGAAAATCCATCCTTCGCAGCCCGATCTTGTGGCCAATCAAATGCGCGCCGCGCTGCAGGCCAACAAGGTGGCGGCAATCAAGATCGGCATGCTTGCAACGGCCGAGATCGTCGTAGCCGTTGTCGCTGTGCTGCGCGAAAATCCACAGGTGCCGGCAGTACTCGACCCGGTGCTGGCCTCGACGTCAGGCCGGGCGCTGCTGGAAGCCGGCGCCATCGCCGCCATGAAACGCGACCTGATGCCCCTTTGCCGCCTCGTCACACCCAATCTCATCGAGCTGGCGCTTCTTGTTGGCTTAGAGCCAGCGGTTGATGAAGACGGCGCGGTGTGGCAAGGCCAGGAATTGCTGGTGGCCGGGATGCAGGCCCTGCTGATCAAGGGCGGCCACGCGGCGGGACCCCGATCGATCGATATTCTGTTGCGCCCCGATCACGAACCAGTCCGCTTTGACACGCCGCGTCTTGCCGCATCGATGCGCGGGACGGGCTGCATGCTGGCCAGCTCGATTGCGGCACATCTGGCGAAGGCGCAATCAATCGAGTACGCCGTGCGCCAGGGCAAGCTCTTTGTGTTAGAAAAGCTTCGGAAAACCCCAGCCGAATAGCCGTAGAGCCGGCTCAAGCGTTCAGCGGCTGACGCTGAAATGGAAGCCGTAGCCCTCCTGCCCTTTTTTCACAGGGCGTGACGGGATGAGGCCGCTTTGCAGATCGGAATTCAGCGGCGCCGAGACAAGCTGCCCTGCCAGGCCGGGAAAGTAACGGGACTCTTCCTGCGGCGAAGCGCACTGCCAGTCAGGCATGGGGATGCACTTGTGCCTCCTGGCGAGTGTGAGGCCGCAGGAGCGAGGCATTTCAGCGCGGCGGGGGCCGCCGGATCTGGCCCCGCAGTGCTGGAGCAAAGCAAAGGCCGGTTTGAGTGGGTGGGGAGAGAGGGCCGCGCGCCTCTCTTCCCGCTACATAGGAAAGGTGCCGCTAGGCACATCCATGTCGGCGCAGCCGTGCCGCGAAGCGGCCCAAGAAAGAAGAGCGTACAAAACGGAAGCACCGAAATGCCCGCCAGCGGGACCAAGTCAGATCGGTGCAGGAGAAAGACCGTGGCCCTGAGACCGGCTCAACAGGGCGGCCGTAGGAGCATCAGCAACGCGCCGCCGTCAGGCGGGATGCGGAACGGACGGCCCCCGGCGAAGGGCGCCGTTCTCTTTGAGCTGCGACCCTGGTGAGCGCCTTCGTGCCTAAAGCTGTGCCGTCGGGCTAAGCTTCAGCTTCAGATCGTTCTGAAAAGCCCAACATGGTTCGTCGAGGTAACCCTTGAGGGAAGGATCCTTGTCGGGGTTCCCTGTTTTTCGACAAAATCGCCCTGCAGAATTTATATTGCGATTTGGCGGCATCGCACTGCTGGGTGTCCGCCTTATAGCAAGCGTGGACCAAAACGGCTCCCACGTAATCATGCTCGACGTTGTTGGAAGAAAGGTGGGTCTGAATGTCTTGGAGAATGGCAACTCCATGGGACATCCCATCTGCTCCGGAGTAGGTCATTACGAGTTGACCGGGCCGTTCAAAGCCGCTTACCGAGCCGCTCCCTGCAACGTTCTCGTAGGTGCCAGACAAATCCGGGGCCGACGTGAATGTCACCTTGAAGGGGTGCCCCAGGCCGACGGGGGTGACATCCGTAAAGTCGGGACCGTAGTACACCGAGAGATACCACTCGCCCTCTGTAAGAGCGTTGGGGGCTTGCCCGAGCCCAAGGCGCTGCATGCTCTTGTCGATGACAGTCCGAACGACGTTGGACGTGCCCTGCTGGATGCCTTCGCCGAAGCCGGTCCAGATGAAGGCGCCTACGGCCAACACAGCCACACCCAGCAGGCCGAACCTCGCACCTGTTGACTTCGTTTCACGCCCGGGCTCGATTTCCGGCTGGTCCTGCATCCGCCCCTCGCAACGCTCGTCGGGAACAACTTGGGACCCGATTATGGGCCCCAAGGGATCGGTCAGCAGGCTTCCAGATGAACTTTCTTCTTCATGTGCATTCCTCCTCGACTCAAGGGCACTTGCCGTGCGGAGCCGAACACACGCAGTATGGAGATGATAACCCGATTGCGGCTTTCAAGTGTCCTCGCATCCCCCGAGGGCGCCACCTGGTCTCTCGGGCAACCTTGTTCGGCGCCGCAGTTATTGAGGCGGCCGGCTTGGAAGCAGTTCCTTATGGCCCTCATGCATAAACCAGAGCACCCGTTTGAGATGACTGCGAAGGGCCTTACGGGCGCGGATTGGCTCTTTGACCGGATCGATACCCAGTACATCCAGCGCCATCTCCTCTTCGCTGGCACTGTCGGCGCAAGCGTCCATGAGCTTCAAATAGAGCTCGAAATGCTTGTCATCATATGCGGTTAGGCTTTCCGACCAGGGGACTTCCGTTGCAATGGTTGGATCAGGTGTTGGGCGCGATCTGCTTTTCATCCATGTCTCGCTTTGGCGATGAACCAGGCCCCCGTTCCAATTCAGAATATCTCCATCTAGCGCACTTTCAACAGTTCTCGGCCTTCTTCGGACAGTGCCCAATCGTTGCATATGGTCGTGGGTTCCAAATTGGCGCGCGGCTGCTCGCGACCAATACATCCTCAACTTGGCGAGGCGATGTAACGCCCGGCGGAACCAGAATGGCGCGGCTATTGAGCATCGCCGATTGGACCGAACCTCTTATTTTAGCTTCGCGGTAATCTTGTCTGGACGCTTGCAAGCGTCCATCATGCCGCCGTACATACGCTTAAGGATCTCGCCCATCACCGTACGAGCAGCAAACATTTCCAAACTCGATCTTGTAACTTGAGGCTTTGCGTTACTGCATAGCTGCATTGCACAATATGTGTTTGCGCATTGCACAACTTTTAGCGATTAAGCTTACAGCTGATGCACGCGATGGTTTCCTCCCATTCCATCGTACCAGCTGTTCCCCTCTGAAGGTTTTGACTTTACACCTAAAGGGCCTCGGTTTTCCGATGGCCCTTTTTTTTTGCGATCGCCACGTCGTCAATTGCAACGCGGCGCGATCGCCGGTTCAGCCATCAGACTTTGGAACCATTTCTGCCCGGCCAATCCCTCCCGACAAAAGTCTGATCTTCACCAGCCTTCTACGGGCAAGCGTTCGCGCCAGGAGTTCAAAGCCGCGTCCGTAACATTCGACAATGAAAGCCAATGTCATCAGGTCGAGCAGAAACTCGTCAATCGCATGTGTGAGCGCATCAGACTTTTGTTCGAACTGAAGTAGCAGGGCGCGGGCGTCTTCGATCGCGGCCTGGCAATCGTCTGCATCTATCAGGGAACTGATCCTGTCAAAGATCTGCAAGCGTCCTCACTTTTCGGAAGCCACACTCAGCATCGAACGCCGCTGATGAGTGAGTTTCCAACAAAAGAACAGGGTAACGTTTCGCGAAAAATCGCTCGGCAGCGCGTCGAACGAGCATGATGCCTCAAATGACATGTGAATTCCGGCTCACCAACATGTCGTCGAAGGCGAGTGAGCCGGCCCATTTCTGCGTCCCGGCCGCCTGACAACTGGTCAGGAGGAACTGTGGCCACATTCGTCGTAGGCAAATGGGCCATCTATTCTTAAGCCGCCACGGTTCAGCCTAGATTACATGGGAAGCGACAATAACGGAAAGAAAAGGTTCGCAAAATGAGTAGGGTGGCTGGATCAAACGAAGATTTGGCTGCACCAACGACCTTTGGGCCACTTCTGCAGCCCACCTTTCGCTCGATCTGGCTCGCCACGCAGGTTTCAAGCCTCGGCTGGTTGATGCAGACTGTCGCCATCAGCTGGCTGATGGCAACGATCTCGACTTCCGATCTGATGGTTGCGTTGGTTCAGGCTTCATCGAACCTGCCCGCTTTCGTCCTGTCCGTTTTTGCCGGAGCTCTCGCCGACAATTTCAGCCGGCGCAGGGTGATGTTCGCTGGTCGGTGCCTTATGGTGACTGCCTCCGCGATGCTGACCGCATCGGTGGCGCTGGGCTTTGTCAGTCCGTGGATGATCCTCGGCTTCAGCTTTTTGATCGCAAGCGGCGGTGCTCTCAATGATCCGGCCTGGCAAGCGTCGGTTGGCGATACCGTGGATCGACGAGATGTTCCCGCTGCCGTCACCCTGCTTTCTGTTGGCTTCAATACCGTCCGAACTGTGGGCCCGGCGCTCGGCGGCATTGTAGTTGCCTCGTTTGGCCTTATGGCGGCATTCGCGGTGACCACGCTCACCTATTTCGTACCCTTGGCCACTATTTGGCGCTGCAAGTGGAAGGTTCGTTCTTCCCCTCTTCCACGCGAGTCGATGAGGACGGCGATCTATGACGGGCTGCGCTTCACGGCGATGTCATCGGAAATCAAGGCCGCGATCGCGCGCGGAACCCTCTTTGGCTTGGCGAGCATTGCCATACTCGCGCTGCTGCCGGTGGTTGTCCGCGACCAGCTGGGAGGAGGCCCGCTTGCCTATGGCGCGCTCATGGCCGGCTTCGGGACCGGTGCCGTTTTCGCCGGCCTCTCCAACAGGCTGTTCAGACGGAGCTTGTCGCAAGAAAGGCTGATGAGGCTCTCCTGCGTCGCCTGCGCGGCGTGCTCACTTTCCCTGGCACTGACAACTTCGATCGGGGTGGCGGCAATTGCACTCGCTTTGGGCGGCGCGGGCTGGGTGACCGCCTGGTCAGGGGTCGGTGTGAGCGTGCAGCTGGCAAGCCCGCGCTGGGTCGTGGGGCGCACCATCTCGATCTACTATGCTTTGATAGATGGTGGCATCGCGCTCGGCAGCTGGGTGTGGGGCACGGTGGCCGAAAACCATTCGCTGGCCCTGGCGCTGGAGGGTTCCGCTGCCTCCCTGATGTTCGTCGCTGCAGCCGGTGTTCTGTTTCCTCTTCGCGAGCGCCGCGACTCAGAGCCCGATCCTCTGGAGGAATTCGATGCCCCGGCTGTCGCTCTCAATCTGAAGCCGAGAAGCGGCCCGATCGTGGTCAAGGTCGAATATCTGATAGCCGAGAGAAATCTCGAGGCCTTCCTCGACCTCATGCGGCAGCGGCGTCATGTACACAGCCGCGTCGGTGCTCGGAATTGGACGCTCCAGCGGAACTTGCAGAAGCCTATGCATTGGACAGAAACGTTCCGCACGCCGACCTGGACGGACTACCTTCGCCTCAATCATCGTCTGACGGAAGTGGACAAGGAACTGGACGAGCGTGTCTTCCAGTTGCACGCGGGAGAGGAAGCGCCTCAGATGACACTTTCCATCGAGCGACCGACAAGCTCGGCCCGCAAGCCCGAGCACTCAGCTTTTCGCCATCCCCGTCATTGAAGGCTGGCCGGCACAGAAAACGCGATTCTTGTCTATCGCGCTCAAACCGGTGCGGGAGACGGACAATCCACCAAAATTCGATGATGGGTGGCAGAGAAGAACCCCAGGCTGAGAGTGCGACCGATCGGTCCCAACCGTGAAGCGGAGCCTGGGGCTACAGCGGCATGCGACTATTGCCGCGTGGCACCTTTTGAATTTAAAGTCTTCCTCAGTCCGCCTCGCTGATCCGGGCCAACGCTATCTTGAGGTTGGCATTTTGTCCCGCCAGCTCGCTGAGACGATCACGTTCGGCGGCGACCACATCCGGACTGGCGTTGGCAACGATGCACCCGCGCGGAGCGTGCTGTTGCTGGAAGCAGGAAGGCATGATCGGCCAAAGCCGGGAGAGGTGCTGCCGGCAGTAGCGAATGGGCTGCTGCGTCAGCTTGGTGTCTGGACGCCGTTCGCCGAGGCCGGCTTCGTTGAAAATCGTGCGCTTGTTTCGGTGGGGGCCAATGAAGTTCCCAGCGAGCGGCACGGCATGTTTTCCGCTCAAGGTGCCGGCTGGCAGCTCGACCGGACGCGATTCGACCGGCTGATGGTGCAGGCGGCCAAGGCGGCAGGTGTGGACACGCGGTTTGGCTCGGCCGTGGGTTCGGCAGTGCGCGACGATCAAGGCTGGCTGCTCAAGCTGGCCGATGAAGCTATCGTTGCCCGCACCGTGGTTTGGGCGACCGGTCGCAGTTGGAGGCTGGCGCGATGTTTCGGCGCCAAGCTCACCATGCACGGACATCTTGCCGCCTACACCGCTTTTTCGACCGCGCACCGGGCGATTGCAGCATGGTCGTCGAGGCGCGTCCCGAAGGCTGGTGGTACAGCGCCGACTTGCGCGTGCCTCACCGATCCGGATCTGGGCAGCGAACTGCGCAAAGCCGGACATTGGTACCGCGCTTTAGCCGCAACGCAGTCCATCGCGCCGCTCGTGCCGCCCAACGCAATCGAGACCGCCAGCATGATCAAGGCGGCGGGAACCGCAACGATCGATCCCGCCGCCGGTGACCGCTGGGTCGCGGCGGGCGACTGCCTGTTCTGTGCCGATCCACTGTCATCACGCGGGATTGTGCATGCACTCCGCTCAGGGATCCTGGCGGCCTACGCGGCATCGGACATGCTGGACGGGCGTGGCGATTCGCCTGCGCCCGCTATGCAAAATCGCCACACGCGGCTTTGCCGATTAGCTCCCGGCGCTGGCTGCCCACTATGCAGTCGCCGCGCGATGGGACACGCCTTTCTCGCAGCGGCGGCGCAGCCATGTCTTCCACGCGTCTAGCATCGAAGGAGGGAGGTCAGAGGTGGTCTCGGGACGGGGTGCTCGGCACTTATGAACCGACCGAGCGCCAGCGAGTGGTCGTCGGCGGGCTCGATGGCGGCATCAGATCAGGGAACTCGGCCTCCATGATCATCTCCGATTTAATTCAAATTTGTCTGTATATATTGACGATTGCACTACCTTCACCTCGTAGACGGCAATGCGGGCGGGTAGAGAGGGTTCTATGGTATGACAAGCGATTTTTCCGCCGCCCGAGTGCATTTAGATCGAGCGTATGACTACCTTTGTGGGGATGACCCGATGAGTCAAAGGGGCCGCGAAGCCTTGGACCTGCTAATTGAGGCGGTCGCCGTCGAAGAGTTCAAGCAGCCACGCCAAAGCGCTGAGGTGCTAAGGTTTCCGATCGGGCGCCGCTGCTGAGGGGCCGCCATGTAGCCTCGCGGGTGAGGCGCTCACGGCAGGGACTCGCCGCCCCGTGAGGGCCGGGAACGAACGCATTGGCAAACGGAAAGCCCACTTGCCAGATCAGTGCCCGGCCGGCGTGGCAAGTAGGCCGGCGGTTCCAAGCGGAGACATTGATGCCGGACTATGTCGTGCTTTGCATCGCATTAAGCTGCTGCGGGATATACGTAACGCCATCCCTAAAAACATCGAATGCGGCAGCGACAGCGCGAATCCCAAAGCGATGCTCCCGCCGTACGCGGACAAAGCCGTTTTCGAAGTCCACTATCCCGTCCTTGGCCAGCATGGCCAAGCGCTCAGCCGAATCGCGAAGACGGATCGGATCAGATCCGTGGGCGACACAGATTGCCGGCACGTCAGCCTCGAAATCGCACATTAATCGCTCGATAATTGCGGCTCGCACGCGGTCGTCGTCTGTGAGGCGATGGCCCTTCGATGTAGCCAGTCGGCCAGCTGCGATGTGCTGGATGTAGGAATCCCGTGTAACTTCGTTTTGAACGTATCCCTGGCCGATGCGGCCGATAGCCGACGCGCCGAAACCGATCAGGGTTCTGCAGGTATCGGCCGAGTAGCCCAACGAGTTACGTCGCAGGCGACCTGTTTCCTGTGCCAGCGCGAGCTCGTCGTCCGGCAAGGCGAAATGGTCGAGCCCGATCTGTCGGTAGCCGGCGGCAATCAGCGTCACGGCGACAGCCGCATACTGTTCAGCGCGGGCAGCGCTGTGGGGAAGAAATTCCGCCTCGATGAGGCGCTGATTCTTTACTTGGGATGGGATGTGCGAGTAGCCGAACAAGGCAAGCCGGTCGGGGCGCATGGCGACCGCCGCCCTCACTGTTTCGACGCACGACTCCACCGTTTGATGCGGCAGGCCGTAGATGAGGTCGAAGTTGATGCGGCTTACTCCATGCCGGCGCAGCACTTCCACGGCAGCCGACGTCTGGGCCTCGCTCTGGATTCGGTTGATCGCTTTTTGAACAATGGGATCGAAGCTTTGTACGCCCAGGCTCGCGCGGTTCACGCCGGCCGCTCCCAAGCCTTCCGCCATCTCGGGCGTGAGCGTGCGTGGATCGATCTCGATGGCGACCGTAGCTGTTTTCGAGATGGCGAAGCGGCATCGCAGGAACTCCATCAGAGCGAGGAACTCGGCTGGTCCGATGAGAGACGGCGTTCCGCCGCCGAAATGTATGTCGCTCACGGGCAACGTCTTCGGCACTCGCTCCGAAACCAGACGGATCTCGTCACGCAGCGCCGCCAGATAGTTGAGGATGGGCGCATCACGGCGGGTGATGGTGGTTGGGAAGCCGCAATACCAGCAGGCTGATCGGCAGAACGGAACGTGCAGATAGAGTGACACCGGATCATCAGCCGGCAGGTTCCTGAGCCATTCCTCATAAGCCTCGGCGCCGACCGCCCCAGAGAACTCCGACACAGCCGGATAGATAGTGTACCAAGGCAGCCGGGCCTCTCGAAATTTCGTGGTCTGCAACGGTCACCGTCCCATGCTGATAACATCCAACCTTACCGCTGCGCTCGCCTGCGTCTTTGCGCTATGTCAGTCCGTTCCGCTTTGGGCTCGAAATTTTTTAGCAATGGGCGCCGTTCAGTCTTGGCTGGACAGCGATGGTCTGAGCGCACTCGGTCAGCGACTGACGATGGTGTTCCCGCCGAAACCCTCACGCGCACCGTTTTGTTCGACGTCCCTTCCCTTCATCTGCGCGTGGGAGACTCTTCTGAGCGCAGATGCCGCATCCGATGAGACAATACGGTGTTGGGTCCAGACTTTGCACGCCAGCTAGCGCCGCCCATAATGATCTCTGCCGTCTCGATGAGCTCGTTGTGTGAATTGCTGGCAAGAAGCATTAGCTGTGCCGCGCCGCTTTCAGCACGAAAACCTGCTCGACGCGACCGTCAGGTCCGCCGCAATGCCAAGGCTGGCGCCTACCGACTCAGTGGTGCAAGGCTGCGGCGCGTGGTTATCGACCATCAGCTCGCCAAAGTGACGGCGTCGTACCGAGCGGTGGCCGCCGCATGATGCCTCAACGGCGGGGCTCACAGCAAACAATGCCGTCGCCATTAAGCCAAACTGTCGCGAAGCGAACAGACGAACCGTAGCCGAAACGTTTGCCGTTCGTGCTTGGGTGGATCCGCAAGGCAAAAAGAACGGAAGCGCGAACCAAGGTCCGCCCGCACATTTGAGCTTCAAGCCGCAGCTGGGTCGTCAGGGTGGCACGTCATTTGCAGTAGCACCCTTTGTGTGGCCCGCCGCGGAGGTGAAAAGGGTGGTGATTGTACAAAAATGTTGTATGACCGTCTGGGAGTGATAACTACTTAATACATGTGACAACAAGTCTCAATCACATTCTAAATTCTCCTGAGCATTAGCACGACAGGTGCAGCAACACTCCTAGAATTCAGCTTGATGCGCTATCAATCGTTTGCTTAGCAAAAATCATTTATCGGTCTCGATTCCTTTTACTATTTAGACGGAGATCAACAATGACCATTGGGAGCCTCCTCCTCGGCTCAACTGCGGCACTGATTGCCGTTTCCGACGCTCGCGCGGTGACCACCGTCGCCGAGCCTGACCCGGCTGAGTACGTCAAGATCTGCGACGTCTACGGCTCGGGCTACGTCTACATTTCAGGCACCGAGACCTGCCTGCGCATCGGCGGCTATCTCAGCTACGACGTGGGCTTGGGCCATGTCGGATTGTTTGACCACGCAAGAACCTCAGATGTGAGGACTGGTGAGGATCAGGGTACATGGCAAAACAACACGCGCTTCACACTGAAAGCTTGGACCGGCCAGGAGACCGAACTCGGCACGTTGAAGACCTACACCGAAACCCGCGTGAATTTCCGTAACCGCCACACTTCGGTTTCGGACAGTTCTCGGTCCTATGCCTTCAACGGAGACAGCATCTTGACTTTCGCCTGGATTCAGCTTGGTGGCCTCCGAGTTGGTAAGGACTGGTCGGCCTTCGACATGTTTATTGGCGGCGCGGGTGACGTACTCAACCAGACGCCGGTTCCGTACGGCGCTTTGGATACCAACGTGGTCCAGTACTACTTCGACGCCGCGAACGGCTTTTCGGCCGTGGTTTCGCTCGAAGAAGGCTCAGGCGTGGTGGGCACAATCGACAACTACGCTCCGCACATAGTCGGCGGCTTGAAATACACACATGGCTGGGGAGCGATCACCGGCGTTGCTGGTTATGATAGCAACTACGAATCGGTGGCCGCCAAGGTCCGTGTCGACATCAATGTCACCAACGAACTGTTGCTGTTCGGAATGTTCGGCTACGGTTCCAATGGCAAGCTCAACGACGACTCCATGAACGCGATCGACGCTCATGGTCGCGGCTTCTATAAGATTTGGGGCGGGAACTGGGCTTTCTGGGCTGGCGCCGCTTACGAGCTCAACGAGACAACTTCGTTGAACCTTCAGCTCTCGGGTGATCAGCTCAAGAACTATGGTGTCGCTGCGAACGTCGCCTACGCGCTTCTTCCAGATTTCACAGTTACGGCTGAACTCGACTATGACCGCTACGGAGGCTCCGCCGTCGGAAAGGTGAAAGCTTCCGAAGTGAACTGGACCAATGCCAACAAGAAGAGCAGTGTCGGCGGTATCCTGCGTTTCGAACGCTCATTCTAATGCGATGAAGCGTTGAGCTCCGAGGTCCAGTTGATGCGCGGACATTTCCCCTACATTCCGTTGATTGTGGATGCCCGGCTCGGACGGCCGTCGTACGCGGCGACCGTCATGGAGCTCGGGTTTGACGCCGTGCTCCTGAACACGGCGGTCCCGAGGGCGGCCGATCCGGTCGGCATGGCGCGTGCGTTCGGCAAGGGCGGTCGATGCCATTCGTTAAGCTAGCACTGGAATGCTCGAACCGCGCTACTCACCGACGGTCGGCAGGGCTGTCTTCTCATGAAGCTCGATCCCTTCTATCTGAATTTCGACGTGCCGGCTGGGTTGACCGGCTGGCGCCGCTCGGCGTGAGTCTGCTGCAGCTCCGGATAAAGGATATGGACGAGAAAGGACTGCAGACGGAAATCCGCCGCGCGAACGACGCCTGCGCGGTCCATGGTTGCCAAGTGAGCGTCAACGACAATTGGCGCACGGCAATCGAGGAAGGCTGCGACTTCGTCCATCTTGGTCAAAAGGATTTGGCTGCCGCCGATGCTGACGATTAAATACGCCGGATTGAAGCTCGGCCTTTCGATCCACGATCACACCGAACTGGAAACGGCGCCAGTGGCCGAGCCGGAGTATGTGGCGCTCGGCCCATCTATCCAACTAGCCTGAAGCAGATGAAATGGGCGCCGCAAGGGCTCGAGCGGATCAGCGAGTGGAAGCACCAGGTCGCGCCGATCCCATTGGTCTCCATCGGCGGCCTCAACCTGACCGGCTCGAAGGCGTTTTTCGAGGCTGGCGCGGAAAGCGCAGCCGTGGTCACCGACTTTGCGCTGAACGACGCCCCAGAAGCGCGCACGCGAGAATGGATCGAAAGACAGAACAATGGCGCTGGGGCGAGAACCGCATCTGCTCGTTGTTGTCGGGTCAGATTCCCGCGGTGGGGCTGGAATTGCCCGCGAGATCGAGACGATCGCTTGCCTTGACGTGCGCACCTGCCTTTGCTGTAGCGCGCTGACGGTGCAAACCCAGGAAGACGCCTTGGAAATCCAAGTTACGCAACCCGGTCTGGTGACGGATCAAATGCGCGCTGCGCTTCAAGCTAAC
This sequence comes from Mesorhizobium sp. M0051, assembly GCF_040323235.1. Taxonomy (NCBI): domain Bacteria; kingdom Pseudomonadati; phylum Pseudomonadota; class Alphaproteobacteria; order Hyphomicrobiales; family Phyllobacteriaceae; genus Mesorhizobium; species Mesorhizobium sp. M0051. Next base: position 26,425 of record NZ_JAMYUT010000033.1, on the reverse strand, counting down.
AGAGTGGCCGGCACCAAGGTTGGCATGCTCGCAACGGCTGAGATCATCGTCGCTGCGGTTGCCGCTGTGCTGCGCGAATATCGGGCGCATATCGACAATCCAGATCCGGTGCTGGCTTCCACGTCAGGCCGAGCGCTTCTTGAAGCAAGCGCCATCCCGCATCATGAAGTAGCATCTGATGCCGCTTTGCCGTGTCGACACCCAATGTCATTGAACTGGCGCTTCTTGCCGGCTCAGAGCTAGCGGCCAATGAGGTCGGCGCGCTTCAAGAAGGACCACAAGCCACCCCGTCTGCTGGACTACTCCTCCACCCATTCGAGACACGGATGGTTCCTATCCAGACAATTGATTTTATCAATCTGCGACAATACCGCATAGCGGCGCCGGCGGAATGATCATCCGTAGCAAGACGAGCTGCTTTCGGCGGCCTGCAGGATGCGCACCGCGACCGAGTACAAGCCGGCTCGTCTGCAGCCATGTTCGGATCGGCCGCCTCGGTGCGCCGAATGAGATTGCCGGCGGAACGCTCTATTCGTGCAGCTGTGACGGCAGTCATCTCACCGGGGCCATCCTGCTGATGGATGGCCGGCAGTCGGTGCAGCATGGGCTGACACTGTTCACGGAATGAAGCCGTCGCGCTTCGGACGGTTGAAATGGAGGACATTAGCTTGGAACCGATCAGTCTCGACGAGCTTCTGGCCAGCGTCGGCAAGGAAGTCGGCGTGTCGCCGTGGCGGGTGGTCTCGCAGCGGATGATCGACCAGTTCGCCGAGTCCACCGATGACAACCAGTTCATCCACTGCGATCCGGAGCGCGCCAAGCGCGAGACGCCGTTCGGCGGCACCATCGCACATGGCTTCCTGTCGCTTTCGCTTTTGTCGGCGATGACTTTCGAGACCATGCGGCCGCTCGAAAACTGCAAGATGGGTGTCAACTATGGCTTCGAATCGCTGCGCTTCCTGGCGCCGGTGAAAACCGGATCGCGCATCCGCACCCGTTTCGTACTGGCCGACGTCAAGGTCAGGCCGTCGGGCTGGGTGCAGACGGCGCTGGGCGTGACGATTGAGATCGAGGGCTCGAAAAAGCCGGCGCTGACCGCGCGCTGGTTGACGCTGACGCTGATCAAACGCCAGCCGGAGGCGGCCTGAATTGTCAACGAGCGTCAGCAGAGACGATCTTCACGTGCCGGGGCGATGTAGGCGCCCAGTGCGCACCGATCGGCAACGCGGCCACGGGAGTCGGCTAGATAGAGTGGCAGGAATGCCTAATCGGGGCTCCGTCTCGGAAGGGGCGTCGATGTATCGGAAGCGCTTCGGCTTTCGGCGCTGCATTCCTTCTTCACGAAGTCCATGGAGAATTCCCGACCACGGGGTCGAAAGATCGGCTTGTGATCGGAGTGGGCAGATCCTCCCCGACTGAATCTGCCAATAGGGTCGAACTTGAGGTCGCGGGTGTCGCTGATCGGCTGCTCGTCGAGCTCGAGAGCTGCCAGCTAAAGGCAGAACACGGCGATGCCAAGAGCTCCGCAGTTGATGTGGACGCCCAGAGCTGGAGTACAGACCGACGAGTTCCCGGCGGGCGAACTTGCCATTGGTAGCGCGCCAGACCAGTCGCGAGAAAGCCTCGATGAGAAGGCCCCGAGCCGCGCGCGGCATCGACTACAGTGGCGTTTGGCGAGAGGCCTTCGAAGACGAGATCGAGTGTAAGATGGACGAGCTCGACACGCATATCGCGCAGTCCCTGCAATCGCGCCTTGTCCGCGGCGCTCGTGCGTGCGAACTGTTGGTAGATCGAGCTGACTAGATGAACCGGGATGGCATTAAAGCGGAACTGGAAGAGACGCCCCTGGCCGAACTAAGCAAGATCAATCCAGCCATCGCTAAAGGTAGGCGAACACGAGACGTTCGGACTCCGTGCCGCTAAAATCCTCAAGTTGAATCGGCCGGACCGTTGGAGCTATCATCACCCGCTTGGCTTCCAGAGCTACGGAGCGGGTTGATTATCTGAACGTCCTCGAAGTCCTTTTCATTGTCGGTCACTACGACACACTCGTGGGCTTCGGCTACAGCGGCAATGATTGTGTCTAGGGCGCTCCGCGAACAGCCTCTGGCTTTGCCGTTGGCCATCAGCCGCGCCCACACGAGGCCAGCTTTCTCGTCGAACGATAGCACGCGGCCAGCGAACAGCGCTTGCGGGCCTTCGGCGCCCTCGAACCAAGTTTCGAGGCTGCTGCGCTTTTTCCCCTTCGGCTTCTCTAGGATGCCTCTGCGAATTTCGGCGATAGTAAGCGAAGCAATGAAGAGGTCTTCGTCCTTCTGCGCGCCCATCCAGGCCAGCAACGAGCCCGAAGGCTCCGGCTTTATGACGTTGCTGATGATATTGGTATCAAGGAGGTAGCGCGTCACAGGTCGATCTTGCGCCCCTCTTCGCGCGGCCGGCTGAGGTCGAGATTGGAGCCAACCAGAGGCGAGCGACGCAACGCGGCGAGAATGCTGCCCGCTTTCGGTGGCTCACCCGCCACGGCTTGCTGTATGGTCCGACGAAGCTGTCGGGCATCCGGCCCGCTCTCCGTTAATTTTCGGGCGAGAGTTCGCAGTAGATCGCGGTCTGCGTCGAACGCCAGGATCTCGAACCGCGCGATGCCGCGCTCAGCCAGGCGAGAGCGATAATTCTCGATGGCTCTCTTCTGTGCAGTGTTGCCCATCGCGTGCCTCCGTTCTCTATCCGGATATATAGCCATGGCTTCTTCGGAGCACAAGGTGCCCCGTCATCGGCCAGCACTGGCTCCTGCGCGACGCGCGTGATCACAAAGAATTTCCATCTTGTCGAAGCACTGTGACTTGGCATCCTTGTCGCGAAACGGAGTATTTCGCGTCAGGACAGGAACGCGATCAAAGCGCGACCGAAACGTGCAACAGCCGAAAAGCTTCGTGTGGTCGCCGGCGCGGCCCGCGAATCGGCTGTGCCTGCGTTGCCGAAGCCCGATCGACGCTTCGTCAATCTGGTCCTTGCTGGCGCGACAGGCCGCACGGGATTTCGTTCAAGCCGAAACGGATAGCCAAACGCGAGACCGCGTCCCGGAGTAAGGGGCCGCCTCATGAAGGTCGCGCTTGGCGCTCGTTAGTCAACTGGCAAACACCGAGACGCCTCGATCGAGGATCAGTTGCGGCTCTGCTGCTTGCGTGCTGAAAAGCAAGGCTGGACAGTCGTCGACAGCAATACCCACCGCGCGATCTGCGGCGCGTCGCTGTTGCGTCCCGGCCTTCAGGAGCTGATCAGCGATGCGATGGAGGGCAAATTCCTGATCGTGCTCGCAGAGGCGATGGATCGCCTGACGATGACCGCTGCAAACCGGGAGCAGGCCAGGCTGGGCAAACGTTGCAACAGATCCTTCAAGGAAATTCATAGACTCTTAGCAACTCCGGCTTGCTGTGAATGGTAGGCTTATTGCAACGTCTGAGGTCAGTGGTTCCAAACCGTGGCCCCGCTTGTCTTCGACTCGCCGAACTGCCTGCAATTTCGGCTAAAGGCAAGAAGAGCGCCCATTTGTTTGTTCGACACAGGATATCGACGGTCGTCACGGCCACCGAGATTTGTCCGGTCGTTGGACAACCTTCGAAATCTGCAGCTTCTGTGGAGAACGCGAAATGAGAAATTCGGTAGGACTTGGTCCTGAGCCATGATGACACTGGTTAGTCGCCTACGCATGGCAGCGCATCCAGACCGCCTTCGAATCCTGGGCCTTTGTGCGCATGCGGACCTAACTGTCTGCGAGCTAGCGGAGATTCTGGGCGTGTGTCGAGAGCGGGTTGCGCGACACGTCCGGCTGCTCGCCAGAGCCGACTTTCTTTGCTGCAACGAACAGCCTCCGTGGCGCTCGTACCATCTCAACGCAGGATCCAACGACGGCGGGCTGGTTCAATTATTGGTCGATCTCCTGCCCCATCGCGACGGCTATCACAAACAGGACCTGCAGCGGCTCGAAGCGGTACGAGACACGCGGCCGAAGGGGACCGCGTGCTTGATCGTGAAATAGGTCAATCCAATTGGAGCGCGAAGCTACCATGGACAACTCCGCAGACGGTGCGATCGCACAGCCCGACACCCACGGGCGGTCTTCCTTGGCCGCGGTTGATTGCCGCGTTCACGAGCTGCTTCTGAGACAGGAGCGGCAGGAGCGGACGACCCTCAAGCTCATCGCCTCAGAGAACTTTGCGTCCTCGGCCGTGCTGGAAGCGAACGGCTCGATTTTCACGAACAAGTACGCCGAGGGGTACCCCGGTGCGCGCTACTACGCTGGAAACGAGATCGTTGATGAGCTTGAGAATCTAGCCATTGAGCGCCTGAAAACACTATTTGGCAGCGAGCATGCCAACGTCCAGCCTTATTCCGGCTCGCCGGCCAACCAGGCTGTCTATCGTGCGCTTTTGAGTCCCGGTGACAAAGTCATGGGCTTGCCCCTTCCGGAAGGGGGCCATCTGACTCATGGTTGGGCCATCAACTTTTCCGGAACTGACTATCAACGCGTGCCCTATGGACTAGATGAAAAGACACAGCAGATTGACTATGACCGTTTGCGCGAGACAGCCAAGCGGGAACGGCCGCGGCTCATTTGGGTCGGCGGAACTGCTTACCCGCGTGTCTTTGACTACGCGGCAATGGCAGAAATCGCCCTGGAAGCGAACTCCTATCTCGTAGCCGACATTGCGCACATCAGCGGCCTGATTGCCGCGGGAGCGCACCCGAATCCCGTGGGCCATTGCGACGTGGTCAGCAGCACGTCCCACAAGTCGATCCGCGGTCCCCGCGGTGGCTTCATTTTGTCAAGGAACGAAGATCGCTATCAGGCCCTGTATCATACAAAGAGCAAATACAATCTCGCCAGACGAATAGACCGGGCGGTCTTCCCTCACCTGCAAGGCGGGCCCCACATGAATGCCATCGCTGCGCTAGCGGTTGCCTTGCACGAAGCCGCGAGCCCGTCCTTCCGAAGCTACGGCCAACAGACGGTCAAGAATGCCAAGGCTCTGGCACATGCACTGCTCGAGCGAGGCTATGACCTGGTGACCGGGGGGACGGACAATCACATGCTGATCCTTGATCTTCGCGATCGGCCACTATCGGGCAAGGCCTATGCCGAGCGACTAGCAAAGGCAGGAATCATTACAAACTTTAATATGGTGCCTGGCGACCCGCGGGATCCGGCGGTCACAAGCGGAATTCGCCTGGGGGCGCCAGCAGTGACGTCAATGGGCATGCGCAATGTGGAAATGGTGCAAATTGCTGGCTTCATTGACTCCGTCCTCCAGCGGCCAGACGACGAAGATCTCCATGCCTGCGTGCGAAGAGACGTTGCCGACTTGTGCGCTGCGTTCGAGGTCCCGGGCATCTCCGACAAGTAAGGTGGGCCAAGCAAAATGCCCATACCACATCCAACACCCGAAGCGAGGTATTCATGGCTAGGCAGTTCGTGTTCTCTTCCGAATCGGTTGGCGCGGGGCACCCGGATAAGTTGGCCGACAACATCTCGGATGCCATCCTCGATGCCATCCTCCGCACAGATCCCAAGGCGCGCGTCGCCTGTGAAGCGTTGGTAAAATCAGGGATAGTCGTTCTGGCTGGCGAGATTACCAGCGATGCGCAGGTGGATTACAGCCAAGTTGCGCGCGATACGATTCTCGACATCGGGTACGACGACGAGGCCGTCGGCTTTGACGGCCGGCGTTGCTCCGTCGTTCATGCACTCACCGAGCAGTCGCCCGACATCAGCCAAGGCGTTGACGAGGGAAGAGGGCAAGACCTCCAGCAGGGAGCGGGAGATCAGGGCCTCATGTTCGGCTACGCATGCCGCGAAACCGATACCCTGATGCCTTTGCCGATCCAGCTCGCTCATCGCTTGACGAAACGGCAGGCGTATGTCCGGAAGGCACAACAGCTTGGCTGGTTGCGTCCTGACATGAAATCCCAAGTCTCAGTGCGGTATGAGGGGTTGCGCCCGGTCGCCCTGGATACCATCGTCGTGTCGACGCAACATGACGAGCAGGTCTCGCAAGAGACTGTCCGCGAGGGCGTCATTGAGGAAATCATAAAGCCTGTCCTGCCGACCCACCTGGAGACGGAAGGCATCAGAATTCTGGTCAACCCGACGGGGCGGTTCGTAGTCGGCGGGCCGCGCGGCGACTGCGGTCTCACTGGACGCAAGATCATCGTCGATTCCTATGGCGGGATGGGTCGTCATGGCGGCGGCGCCTTCTCGGGCAAGGACCCGTCCAAGGTTGACCGCTCAGCTGCCTATGCGGCCCGCTATGTCGCAAAGAACATCGTCGCTAGCGGACTTGCAGACGTGTGCGAAGTGCAGCTTGCTTACGCAATCGGCGTGGCCAGTCCGGTTTCCGTCATGGTCAACACGTTCGGGACAGCCAGGGTTGAGGAAAGCAGGATCGAGCGCCTCATTCTTGAGTTGTTCGATCTCAGACCGAAAGGCATTATCAAGATGCTTGATCTCTTACGCCCTATATACCGCAATACAGCGACCTATGGCCATTTCGGCCGTGAAGAGCCTGATTTCACCTGGGAGAAGACAGACAGGGCGGACGAATTGCGTCGCGAGGCAGGTCTCGCCGCCCCGTGAAGCCGCCGGCGAACGGATTGGCAAGCGGAAAGCCCATTCCCACCGGGCAGAGCCGCGCCTGGCAGGCGTGGCGAGAAGCCGACTCGGGTTTTTGGCGGAGACATTGATGCCGAAATATGACGTGCTTTGCATCGGCAATGCCATTGTCGACATCATCGCCCAGTGCGACGAGGAATTCCTCGAAACCAACGGCATCATCAAGGGCGCGATGAACCTCATCGACACAAAGCGCGCCGAACTGCTCTACAGCCGCATGGGCCCGGCGATCGAAGCCTCCGGCGGCAGCGCCGGCAATACGGCGGCCGGCGTTGCCAGCTTCGGCGGCCGCGCCGCTTTCTTCGGCAAGGTCTCGAACGATACGCTGGGCGAAATCTACGCTCACGACATCCATGCGCAGGGCGTCGCCTTCGACACCAGGCCGCTCAAGGGCGAGCCGCCGACGGCGCGCTCGATGATCTTCGTCACCCCCGACGGCGAGCGTTCGATGAACACCTATCTCGGCGCCTGCGTCGAGCTTGGGCCGGAGGATATCGAGGCCGACAAGGCGTCTGGCGCCAAGGTCACCTATTTCGAAGGCTATCTGTGGGACCCGCCGCGCGCCAAGGAAGCGATCCGGCAGACAGCCAAGCTCGCGCACGAGGCCGGACGCGAAGTCTCCATGACACTGTCGGATTCGTTCTGCGTCGACCGCTACCGCGACGAGTTCCTCGACCTGATGCGCTCGGGCACGGTCGACATCGTCTTTGCCAACAGCCACGAGATCAAGTCGCTCTACCAGACCTCGTCCTTCGACGAGGCGCTGGCCCGGATCCGCAAGGATTGCCGGATCGCCGCCGTGACCCGCTCGGAAAAAGGCTCGGTTATCGTGCGCGGCGACGAGACCGTGGTCATCAAGGCGACCGCCATCAAGGAACTGGTCGACACGACGGGCGCCGGCGATCTCTATGCCGCCGGTTTCCTGCATGGCTACACGCAAGGCCGCGACCTGCGGACCTGCGGCGATCTTGGGTCACTGGCGGCCGGATTGGTAATCCAGCAGATCGGCCCCAGGCCGCGGCAGAATCTGCGCCGAGAGGCCGAGCAGGCGGGGTTGCTGTAGATGCGCGGGCAACTAACCAGCTGCCCTTCTGACGCGATCATCGCAGTGGCGGAACTGTGTCAAAGCTCGCTGATAGCGATAGCCATTCGCTTCGGAGAACTGACGATGCTGCTGCCGTGAAGCTCGCTGGAAGGCGGTGCAAGGCGGGCTCGCCTTGACGGCATTCACCGTAATCGAGATCGCCACCGGCATTTTCCAGAAGCTCAGCTTGGGGAAGGCCAGTAACGTTCCTGAGGTAACGGAGAACTCGCGGCGTCCGTCGGAGCACTTGACTTGCGATCACGTCCCACGATGCCGAATGCGGGCAGACTGGTTCGCCATTGGTCTGGACCAGCGGAATTGGCAGCAGGGCTTCATCTTCGTCAATCTCGACGAGGCGCCGGATGTGAAACCCGGCATTCGCGGATATTAGGAAGTGCTCGCCTAGCTGGTATTTCACACATCCGCATCGCGGTCTGGCTTCCACGATTTTGGGATCGTCGAGGGCAACGAGGAAGGGATTGCGACAAAAACGATCCCTGACGGGCGGAAAGGGACTACCCCGCCCTCTCGGAAACGCACCGCCGTGTTCTAAGCTATTGATGTTATTGCGCCGGTCTTGTTGTCGAAGGTACCAAAAGGTACGAAATGAAGCAACGGCATCATCTGCGGATTATAACTCGACCAGATGGTTGTCGCCGATGGCGGAGACCCGGTGGAGTGCGGCCCGTCAAGGTTCCTTTTAGTGTCCCCCGATTATATGGGTGCCAAGATACCGACCCTGTGACTATCCTGGCGTATTGTTGATCGATATGGTGTCTGGGGCACGACGACGGGGTTAAGCTGTGAGTTGGTGGGACCGACAGAAGTTCCGTTGGCGACTGCGCCGCAACAAGTGGAGGCGCAGATGGATTTCGTTCCGAAATGCAATTGGGCCATATGCGCCTCCTATCGGTATCGCGGTCGCATGGGTGGCACTGCTTCTGTGCCTGCGTCCTATCGGGGGCTCCGTCGGTGACATCGAACAAGGGGTCTACGTCGAAGCTTGGGGAACGCTATTCGACATCATCTTTGTCGTCCTGCTGATCGGCTGGTTTGAGCTTCGGCGCGAACGAAAGCAGCACATAGAGCGCTACAGCGAGGAGATAGACGACTACAAACGCTGGGACACTGAAGAGGCACGTGTGCGAATTGCTGGAAATCTGCGGCGGCTCTCCAAGCTGGGAGTGACCGCCTTTGATCTGCGCGGGATAACCCTTCGTGACTTCTCGTTTTTCCAGAACAGAATCACGAAGTTGCGCGGCACGGTGTTCAATACGAATTCGATCAGCGGACTAGCAAACTTCGGAACCGTACTCGACAATGTAGACTTCTCTGCAACTGATTGCGTTGGAGTGGTTTTCTCAAAAGGCATGCTGGGTGGCACCTTATTCGGGATAAAGGGTACCAACTTGCGATTTCTTCAAACAAATCTCGTTAACGCGACTTTCGACGGCGCTACGCTTGAATGGACGGACTTCAAGCCGAATGAGGATGATTGGTTTGAGGTGATAGATGACGATCCGCAGAACCGGGCCCAGGTGTACGCTCCGCCATTCGAAGATGCCGAGCTAGCAGGTGCAAGCTTCCGCAACGCCAATTTACTAAATGCCGATTTCAGATATGCCAAGGGTCTCGAATTTGTGAATTTTAGCGGGACCAAAGGGCTTGAGACCTGTTTTTTCGATGAAGGTGTGCGTGAGAAACTGAACACGCTAGTGCATGTCGTGGTTGATAGTACCCCGCCGGTAGTTGTTACGGCCGTCCCGAAAGAATCCAAGGGCTAACCCGTTCTTCAAGTCGCTGCAGAGGGTCGAGTGGCGGGAACTAAGTTGATTTTGTAAACCGCAGTTAAGGGCGACACCGTCACTCCGCACGCGCAATGATACCCCTGATCCCTATCGAGTGATTCCGGCATACGTCAACAGCCCGGCAATTCCCGCGCCGTAATACCGAGATGCGGCACCGTAGGCTGTCAACAAAAAGTCCCCAGTGTTGACCACGTCCTTCATGGTTCCGGTTTTTTCGTAGAACGTCTTTAGGAGCGCTCGAACCATTTTCAAAACCGCCTCGGCGTCAGGTGCGGCTGCTAGGGATCGATTTCCACCGCAAAAGATACTTCAGGGGGCAAGAAAAGGCCAGGAGCATTGACCGCTGCGCGGCACGTGCTAAACGGGACTTATGCGGCTATTTGACCGATACCTAATATTTCTTGCGCTTTTCAAAGGATGCTGTCGTGCCATATCTACACAACCATCGGCTCTTTATCAGCCACGCGTGGAGCTACAGTGAGCGGTACGAACGTGCGGTAAGGTTTTTGAACGATGCGTCGAACTTCGAGTGGACAAATTACTCCGTTCCCGTGGACGACGTGTTCCCACGTATGAGCAAAGCCGAACTCGCCGAAGCGATGAGGCGCCAAATCCGACCCGTGCAGTGCGTGGTGATTGTCTCCGGGATGTATGTTAACCACAGTGACTGGATTCAGTTCGAGATGGAGTTTGCAAGGTCCCTCGGCAAGCCGATTTTAGGAATCAAACGGTGGGGGGAGCAGAGAACGCCGCAGTCCGTAATTGACTATGCTGATGAGATGGTCGCTTGGAATTCGGCCTCCATTGTCGCAGCAATTCGTCGTCTTGTACCTTGACAATAAAGTTCGATTACCCTGCGCTATATCGTGCTGCGAGCCAGCTCTCCGCTGGCTCGCAAAGTGAGTTCCTATGGCTCATTCGAGCTGAGTACACATTGCTCCTGGTCGCGGCAATCCTTTCTCTCGACTTGAGTCAAACACCCCTTTACTTTGCTGGATACGCCTTTGTTTTCTTGATTTCGCTGGGAGTTTTAATCACTCGCAGTTTAAAGAAGCCTGAGCAAGACTGGTACAAAGGCCGAGCACTTGCAGAGTCCATTAAGACCTCATGCTGGCGCTACTGCATGCGGGCGGAACCGTTCGGCGATGCCGACAAAGTTGCGGTTCGAAGGGCGGAGTTCCGAAATTATTTGCTCGCGATCCTTGATGCCAACCACCATATTGGAAGTCGAATCCCGCCAGACGAAGCCGCCAACGACCAGATTACGGTCTCGATGGAGGCGACGCGTGCTCTGTCGCTGGATGATCGAAAATCGTACTACGATACCCATCGGATTCGTGAGCAACGCTCTTGGTATGCAGTTAAGGCGAGCAAAAACAAAAAAGCGAGTCGAGCTTGGATGTTCGCTGGTATAACTGCATACGTCATTGCCATCGGACTTGTTTTGCTACGGATAGCCAACCCTGTCCTGGCGATTTGGCCTATAGAGCCGTTAATCGTCTTAGCTTCGAGTATGGTGGGTTGGACCCAAGTAAAAAAATTCAACGAGCTTTCGTCTTCATACACTTTAACGGCCCACGAGATTGGGATCATACAGGGACGCGTTATGGAAGTCGCATCAGAGGCTGCTTTCTCGGACTTTGTGAACGAAGCCGAACAAGCCTTTTCGAGAGAACATACGCATTGGGTAGCCCGTCAACAGACACAGTGATTCCTTGCCTGCTGCCTTCGAATTGTGGATTCGTCGAGAGGGCAGAATCCAACGAACCGGCTTAGGCAAGAGACGCCAATGACTCGTGACGCCTACCGCACCGCGAAATCGGTTGGGCTCATCCCGCACACCTTCCGCAGCCTCGGTGTTGGCTCGGTAGTGTGCTGAGAGTTCTGCAAATTCGCTGAGAGGGGGCGGTCATGGCAGGCTGGTGATTGTTCACGTCACCTGATTGTCAAATGGCTTCCAAAACTGACCCCGGATCGGCGTCCAATTTTGACCCCCCTTATGTAATACGCGGCGGTCAGCGTTCGCCCGGGCGGAGCTGGTCAGGGTTGCGCAGCCTGGGCGAGCGCGGATGGACTGGTCGAGGTGGTTGGGCTGATCAGGCGCGGTTCTTGAAGCGCCAGGACTCGTTTCCGGTCTCGATGATCTCGCAATGATGCGTGAGACGGTCGAGGAGCGCTGTCGTCATCTTGGCGTCGCCGAAGACGGCGGGCCATTCTCCGAATGCCAGGTTGGTGGTGACGATGATCGAGGTCCGCTCGTAGAGCCGGCTGATCAGATGGAAGAGCAATTGCCCACCGGCCTGGGCGAACGGGAGATAGCCGAGTTCATCGAGCACGACGAAGTCGAGCCGGGTGAGGTAATCGGCAATACGGCCCTGCTTGCCGCCGCGGTGCTCGGTCTCGAGCCGGTTGACGAGATCGACGACGTTGAAGAAGCGGCCACGTGAGCCGTTGCGGATCAGGGCGCGGGCAATGGCGATTGCCAGATGCGACTTGCCGGTTCCGGTGCCGCCGATGAGCACGGCGTTGCGCTGGTCGGCGACGAAGGTGCCGTTGGCAAGGTCCCGGACCAGGACTTCGTTGATCGGCGTGCCGTCGAAGTCGAACTCATCGATGTCCTTGGCGATCGGCAGCTTGGCGACAGTGAGCTGGTATTTGATGGAGCGGGCCTGCTTCTCGGCGATCTCGGCCGACAGCAGATCGCCGACGATCCTCGGCGGCTCGTGCTGGCGCTTGATGCCTGTCGCCATGACCTCGTCATAGGCGCCCCGCATCCCGTAGAGCTTCAGCGTCCCCATTAGTTCCAGAACCTGCGTGCGTTCCATCAGCTTGCCCTCCTGAGGCTGTCGTAGCGGGCGCAGTCGGCCTGCGGCTCATGCTGCAGGCGAAGCGCGTCCGGGGTGAGGATGGTGATGGCCGGCGCGGGGTCGCGCCGCCGCGCCAGAATGTTGATGATGACGGCACAGGAGCAGACGTTCTGATCGAGCGCCTCCTGGCAGGCGGCTTCCACGGCATCGATGCCGTCGGTCAACACCGCCGCCAGGATCGACACCATCTGCCGATCGCCGTTATGCGCCGCCTTCAATTTGCGTCGGATACGCTCCATCGCCGAGGGCAGAACCCAGCCCTGGAAGGGCGCACCGTTGCGCAGTGCACCGGGCTTGCGGGCAAGGACCGGCATGTAATGCCAGGGATCGTAGATCGTGTCGCCGCGCCCGAAGGAGCGGGCATGTTCGGCGACGACCACGCCGTCCTGGCGGATGACGATCCTGCCGGCATAGGCATGGATCTCGACCGGGCGGCCGACGGCGGTCGACAGCACCGAGTATTTGTTGTTGTCGAAGCGCACCGTGCATGTCTTCGACACCGAGGCCGGCACCGTATGGAATCCGTCGAAGGGACCGCGGTATTCAACCAGCTTGCCACGCTCCTCCTCGAACACGTTCCAGATCGTTCGTTCCGGTTGCTCGACGTGACGATGCGCCTTGGCGTAGGCGACGCACTTGTCATGCAGCCAGGCGTTCAGCTCCTCATAGGTCTTGAAGCGCAGCCTGGGCGTGAAGAAGCGCTCGCGCACCAGCCCGACCTGGTTCTCGACCTGACCCTTCTCCCAGCCCGATGCCGGCGTGCAGGCGACCGGCTGCACCAGATAATGGCTGCACATCTGCAGGAAGCGGCGATTGTATTGCCGGTCCTTGCCAACGAAGATCGTTTCCACCGCCGTCTTCATGTTGTCGTAGATGCCGCGCGTGCAGGCGCCCCCGAAGAAGGCGAAGGCCCGGTCGTGGGCGTCGAACACCATCTCCTGCGTCTCGCGCGGATAGGCCCTGACGAACATCATGCGGCTGTGGCAGAGCCGGAAATGGGCGACCTTCACGGTCACTGTCACGCCGTTGATCAGGACGATCTCGTGGCTCCAGTCGAACTGGTAGGCCTCGCCCGGCGCGAAGAACAGCGGCACATAGGCGTCCGCCGTCGCCGACCCCTGCGCCTTCGCCCAGCTCTTCGCGTATCGGCGGACGGCGTCATAGCCTCCCTCGTAGCCGAGGCTGCAAAGCTCTTCGTAAATCCGGATCAGTGTCAGTTGCTCGCGCGCCGCCTTGCCACGGTTGCCATTCAAAAACCCGTCAAGCTGATCCTGCCACGGACCGATCTTCGGCATCGGCTGCCGCTCGCGTTCGTAGGAGAACGATGTCTCGTCGGATCTGAGAATCTTGCGGACGGTGTTCCGCGACACATGCAGTTCGCGGCAAATCCGCTTGAGCGACCATCCCTGCACATGGAAGGCGCGCCGAACTCGGGCAATCGTATCCACCGACTTCATCCCCACACCATCCGCTCGCTACGACGAGCTGATGGTCGCAAATCAAAGCATCAGGGGGGTCAAAATTGGACGCCGATTCCCCGGCTTATGGGGTCAATTTTGCACGCCAATTCACAGACAATGGGGCAGCGGTGCAGCGCCGGCAAATGGACGACTCCATGTTTCACAATGTTAGATAAGCGTTAGATAAGCGTAAAAGCGCCAGGACATAACCACATAAACATTTCGTTATGCGCCATTGACAAGAGAAGGGATTGCTGTGATTGTCTGGCGTGTCGTGGTTCTCGCGTGCGGCGCTGCCGCAGCGGAGCTAAGAGGGAAGCCGGTGCGATGCCGGCGCTGCCCCCGCAACTGTTAGCGGCGAGCCAACCCCACTCATGTCACTGAGGCGAATACCCTCGGGAAGACGGGTAGAGGCTATGACCCCGCGAGCCAGGAGACCTGCCACGACGAATCACGTCCACGGGCGGGGTGTCTCGGTGGCCGCTGCAATCCGGCGTGCCGGGCCTGCTAGCGCCTTCCTTGTCACCGACGCCCCCAACCATCGGGGTATGACATGACTGTCTCTCAGCAAATTCCTGTAGCAACGCTCGGCGTGCCGCGCTTCGGTCGTCGGCGAGAACTGAAATTCGCGCTTGAAAGCTACTGGTCCGGAACATCGTCCGCTGGCGACCTTCTCACGACGTCGAAGGCGCTCCGTGCCGCTAGCTGGGAAGAGCAGCGCGATCGCGGCGTGTCGAAAATCCCGTCGAACGACTTCTCGCTTTACGACCATGTGCTCGACACCGCAGCCATGGTCGGGGCCGTTCCATCCCGTTACGGCTGGAATAGCGGCGAGGTCCCACTTGACATCTACTTCGCAATGGCGCGCGGCAACCAGGGTCAGACGGAGGATTGTGGACACGCTGGTCACCAGGAGGAGGCTCATGGACCTGGTGTAACCGCGATGGAAATGACCAAGTGGTTTGACACCAACTACCACTACATTGTGCCGGAACTGGATGATGATCAGACGTTCGCCCTCTCGTCATCGAAGCCGGTCGATTACTTCCTCGAGGCCAAAGCTCTCGGCATTCACACACGCCCAGTCATCCTTGGACCCATCACCTTCCTCAAGCTGGCGAAATCGCCTGCCGAGGGGTTCGGTCCCATCGCGCTCCTACCGCGGCTGCTGCCCGTTTACGAGCAAGTCCTGCAGAGGCTGAAGCTGTCGGGAGCCGACTGGGTGCAGATCGATGAGCCAGCGCTTGTCCTCGATCTGAACCCGAACGAACGAGCTGCGTTCGAATTCGCCTATGGCCAGCTGTCGAAAGCCGCGCCCGAGCTGAAGATCATGCTGGCTACGTATTTCGGGTCGCTGGGAGACAATCTCGAAACCGCGGTTTCTCTGCCCTTGGCCGGGCTGCATATTGATCTCGTGCGCGCTCCCGAGCAGCTGGAAACGGTGGGTCGGCTCGCTCCGAAGGATCTGGTGCTCTCGCTTGGCTTGATCGATGGCCGCAACGTCTGGCGTGCGAACCTGCCCGCCATTCTCGACCGCATCAAACCGATCGTCGCCGGCTGGCCCTTGGACCGCGTCGAGATCGCGCCTTCTTGCTCGATGCTGCATGTGCCGATTGATCTGCGCATGGAGACGGAACTCGACGCAGACATCAGCTCGTGGCTCGCCTTCGCGGCCCAGAAGACCGACGAGCTGGTCTTGCTGGCCCGGGCCCTGTCCCAAGGCAGGGATGCGGTGGCAGGCGCGTTGAAAGCGTCTGCCGAGGCTGCCGCCACGCGCGTGACATCCACGAGGATCCATGACCCGCTTGTTCAGGGGCGGATCGCTAGCATTGAGGACAGCGCGAAGCGACGAGAGAGCGCTTTTGGCGAGCGCTCCAGAGTCCAAGCCGGCTCACTCGGGCTGCCGCCGTTCCCGACGACGACCATCGGGTCCTTCCCGCAGACGCCGCAGGTACGCAAGGCGCGGGCCGCTCATGCGAAGGGCCAGCTGAGCTATGTCGACTATGAGACGTTCCTGAAGAAGGAGATCGAGGCTGCAATTCGCTGGCAGGAAGAGATCGGGCTGGACGTGCTGGTGCACGGTGAGTTCGAGCGAAACGACATGGTACAGCATTTCGGCGAGCAGTTGTCCGGCTTCGCGTTCACCCAGCATGCCTGGGTACAAAGCTATGGGTCGCGCTACGTGCGTCCCCCCATCATTTTCGGCGACGTATCGAGGCGCAATCCGATGACAGTGCGCTGGTGGCAATTCGCCCAGTCGCTTACGGAAAAGCCCGTGAAGGGAATGCTCACAGGCCCAGTCACCATTCTCAACTGGTCTTTTGTTCGCGACGACGTACCCCGCTCCGAAGCCTGCCGCCAGATCGCGCTCGCCATCCGCGACGAAGTGACGGATCTCGAAAGGTCCGGCGCAAGGATGGTCCAGATCGATGAGGCCGCCTTTCGCGAAGGATTGCCACTGCGCCAATCTGACTGGAAAGTCTATCTCGACTGGGCTGTCGAATGTTTCCGGATCGCTTCAACGGGTGTAAAGGACGCGACTCAAATTCATACCCACATGTGCTATTCGGAGTTCAACGAGATCATTCACGCGATCGCTGGAATGGATGCGGATGTCATTTCGATTGAGACGTCGCGCTCGAAGATGGAACTGTTGGACGCCTTCACGAGCTCCAAATATCCGAACGAAATCGGTCCCGGCGTCTATGATATTCACTCACCACGCGTCCCGGAAGCCGGCGAGATTTCGGACTTAGTCATGCTTGCCCGCGAGCGACTGTCCGACGGCCAACTGTGGATAAACCCGGACTGTGGCCTCAAAACACGCAAATGGGAGGAAGTCCGCCCTGCCCTCATTAACATGGTCGCTGCAGCACGCGCGCTCCGGCAGAAAGTGCAGGCGTGAGGCTTCTCTTCCTCACCGTGTGGGGAGTTGCCGACTGGCGGATGTCGGCCGGGAATATGCCAAACCGATCACACTCTTGGAAATAAGCCACTCGGCGAAAATGTGCAATTTTCCTTCGGCACGTGTCCTCATCCCGCAGAAATATGAATGTGACACTACGCTATAGTATTGGTCCTTGGGAACATACAGGCCCCGCGCCTCGAACAAATCGTACACACGTCGTTTCTCAAAGTAGACTGCTTGGCATGTTCGCTCAGGCGGCGACAATATATGGTGCTGCGCGTCTGTCCGCTTCCCCAGCTGATTCGCGCAGACTACGGGCGAGGTGGCAGGTTTCGGGTATTGCTAGCCTCCCGCCAATTCGGAGATGGATGTGGCAATTCGTGTGGCCCAAGTAAAAGCCGCAATCATTTTCGATTGCGACGTCCGCAGCCAGTTGGCCCTTTATTTTCCTGAGATCTGCGTTACAGGCCGGGGCGTTGTCGCCGTTTCGGAGGGTAAGATGGGATAGGCGACCTCGGGTGCCTCTCCGGTCAGCGAGTTGAGGAAGGCAACAAGCAGGTCAACTTCTTCGTCCGCCAGTACTACGCCAAGCTGGGTGGTCCCCATGATGGCGACGGCCTGTTTCAGATCCCAAACCTTGCCCGAATGAAAGTATGGCGCGGTGAGTGCAACGTTGCGCAGCGGCGCCACGCGGAAAACATAGTAGTCATCGGCTGCATTGGTGACCGCAAATCGGCCCTTGTCTTTGTCCGGCAGGACCTCGGCGCTGGGCTGTTCCACGAGGCCGAATGGGAAATAGGCTTGCCCACCAACGTTGATGCCGGCATGGCAGGACGAGCAGCCTTTGTCCATGAAAAGCGCCAGGCCCTGTTTCTGTTCGGAAGTCATGGCAAGCTCATCACCATTCAGGAAGCTGTCGAACGGGGCCGGTGTGACCAGTGTCGCCTCGAAGGCTTCGATCGCCTTGGCGAAGTTGTCGAAGGTGACCCGATCGGCTTCAGCCGGAAAAGCTGCATCGAACCACTCGACATATTGCGGCATGGACTTGAGCGTGGCGATGACTTGGTCCGGTGTATTGGCCATTTCGATGCCAGCTTGGACCGGTCCCTTCGCCTGAGCCTTCAGGTCTGCGGCACGACCATCCCAGAACTGAGCGATGTTGAAGACAGCGTTCAGTACAGTCGGCGCGTTGCGCTGTCCCTTCTGCCAACCATGGCCGATCGAGGTTTCGTGATTGTCGTCGCCGCCCGTGGCCAGGTTGTGGCACGAGTTGCACGACAAAACGCCTGACGCCGAGACGCGTGGATCGAAGAACAGTGCCTTGCCGAGAGCGATCTTTTCCGGGGTGTTCGGGTTGTTGGCGACTGTCGGCGTGGTGGATGGCAAAGCCCTGAAGGTGGCCAATGCCGTATCTCTGAGGTCGGTGGGGATCGAATCCGCAGCAAAGGCGGTGGGTGCCAGCAAGGTGACAGCCATCGTTCTGAATAGGATTTTCATAAATGGTCTTCCTGCGTCGTGCACGCAGCCACTATGCGATCTGCGGCTCATGAACGCCCTGAGCTAGATCAGTTGAGGGAGAGGATCGGGGTCTGGCACCTGTTTTCGCGGCTGAGCTGGGACCCTCTTGGAAGTGATCGCTCTTCTCGATTGGACTTCAGGGAGGAGGAGTATCCCTGGGGACTGTCAGGAATTTCGTGTGCGGGCGGGCGGTTGAACATCACGCCGCCATGGCTTTGATGAAGCGCTCACCGAAGATGACGGCGAACTGCGCCTTGGCCATGGCCCATTCACGTGGCGGCATTTTCCACTCTTTCTCAGATCGGTTCAAGATCAAATAGAGTAGCTTGGTTGCGGCATCGTCGCTTGGGAAATGCCCCCTGGCCCGGACGGCGCGCCTGAGCTTGGAGTTCAGAGCCTCGATCGCGTTGGTGGTGTAGACGATCCTGCGAACCTCGTCTGGGAAAGCGAAGAACGGGATGACCTCGGCCCAGGCGCGCCGCCAGCTCTGACCTATGGCGGGATAACGCTGCCCCCAATGGCCGGCCTCGAACGTCATCAGCGCCTCTTCGGCGGTCTTGGCGTCGATGGCGCGGTAAATATCCTTGAGCGCCGTCGCCAGCCCCCTGCGGTCCTTCCAAGACACGAAGTCCATGCTGTTCCTGAGCAGATGCACGATGCAGGTCTGGACGACCGTTTGCGGGAACACGGCGGTAATGGCGTCGGGGAAGCCTTTGAGGCCATCGACGACAGCCAACAGAATATCCTCGACGCCGCGGTTCTTGAGCTCGTTCATCACCCGCAGCCAGAACTTGGCACCCTCGTTCTGCTCAAGCCACAGGCCCAGCACCTCCTTGGCGCCATCGGCGCGCACGCCAAGCGCGATGTGGATCGCCTTGTTGCGGACCATGCCTTCGTCGCGGATCTTGACCCGGATCGCATCGAAGAAGATGAGCGGGTAAACCGGATCGAGCGGCCGCTGTTGCCAGGCGACGACTTCATCCAGCACCGCGTCGGTCACCGTTGAGATCAGCTCCGGCGAGACGTCGATGCCGTAAAGTTCGTGCAAGTGTCCGGTGATCTCGCGGGTGCTCATGCCGCGCGCATACATCGACACGATCTTGTCGTCGAAGCCTGGAAAGCGGCGCTGATATTTGGCGATCAGTTGAGGGTCGAAGCTCGAGTGGCGGTCGCGCGGCACGTCGATCGCCAGCTTGCCGGTCTCGGTCATCACCGTCTTGCGGCCGTAGCCGTTGCGCGTATTGCCGGCGCTCTCATCGCCGGCCAGGTGATGATCCATCTCCGCGTTCAAGGCGCGCTCGGTCAGCGCTTTCTTCAGTGAATCGAGCAAACCGCCCTGATCAAAAGCGGCGCTGGCCGCGCCACCAGCCAGCAACTGATCGAGAAGCTCATTCGGTATCGCAGGGTCTTTGCGTCGCGACATAGTGGGACTCCTTCTTACCCATTATGCCCGCCCGCACACGAAATTCCTGACAGTCCCTATCCCTGCTCGACAACCGTTTGTATGCATCAAAGCACGCCCTGGCGGCGGCTTCGTAGATTCGGTCACTGCGATCTTCCCGCCATCGTTGAGAAAGTCGAGAGCACCCGCAAGACTGGCAATCTCTTGCACGATGTGCGCTGCAGGCCTTGCGAAAAGTGAGCTTCTGAAACCTCAGGGGTTCATTCGTTCCTCCTGACCTGCTGATTGCGTGAATCGGCCTTATCGACACCCGCGGACTGCACATTGTGATGTCACCAGCGATGGCGGTCTCAATACCTAAGCAGCGACGGTCTATGCGACAGTATGGATGTCCTGTCGGAATAGCCGGTTCGCCTTATCGACGTCACACCGGCATATAGCTCCGCTTCTACGAACATCCCATCACGCGAGGAAAGACATGGCCAACACGCGCAGTATCGCCAATCTAGCCCTTGTGTCGGCGCGGCGCTTGAGCAGGTCCACCGGCTGTAAGTGCCTCACACCTTGATCCACAGATCCTAGGCGATGACCACGTTGTCGTCATAATTTGACGGGCGCGGGGCATTGGCCCATAAGCGAGCCACCGCAATCTGTGCGGTTGCCAATGCGTAATGAAGTGAATTGGAATGAATCTCCGGTTTGCGAAACACGCACGTCCGACGCAGCTTGCGTTGACAGAGGCGGTTTTACGCGCAATAGCACTTCCGCCGGCCTGTTTTTGTGGAGTTCAATTGTGGTTCGGCCAAGGGAGCTGGGCGCCGGACCGGCCCCGTGTAAACCTCATCAAAGAGAGAGAGAGACCCTGCATGGAAGAATTCTTACCGCGCATCGCCACTGGTGCCGGCATCGGCCCGGCTCTCGCAGAGAAGGGCGTTGGGTTAATGCTGGGTTTCCTGCAAAGCCACGCGGCCGACGGTCCCGTTGCGCGCATGATCGAGGCCATTCCGGGAGCTTCGGAATTAGTAGCGAAGTATCATGGCGACGACCCAGAGGGTGGCGGCCTTATGGGGCTCGGCCAGCAATTGATGAGTGAGGGTCTCAGCATGGCAAAGATCGCCGGCCTCGCCAACGAGACGATCGCCTGCGCCAAGGAACATGCCGGCGACGAACTCGTGGACGAGGTCCTCAATTCCGTTCCTGGCCTTCCCCAGTTCGTCTGATCAGCGGCAGCCGGGGGCGCATGACCTCGTGCGCCCGTGCCGGCCCGTCTGCGCAGCAGGCATTCTCCGCCGAGCGTTCCGTACCGATCTCGCCAGACC
Source organism: Mesorhizobium sp. M0051 (assembly GCF_040323235.1). Lineage (NCBI taxonomy): Bacteria > Pseudomonadati > Pseudomonadota > Alphaproteobacteria > Hyphomicrobiales > Phyllobacteriaceae > Mesorhizobium > Mesorhizobium sp. M0051. Next base: position 5,392 of record NZ_JAMYUT010000033.1, on the reverse strand, counting down.
ACCGACCGCCGGGCACGCGAAGCGAGCGTTGGAGTACTTCATTCGTCGATTCCAAAATCGACCTCAGGCGAATCGATGTGTATAATTTCCGGCGGTAAGGGTTTATCCTGAACGCTTTCGATGAAGCTCGCGAGATAAGCAAACGTATTGTATTTCTCGAGGACCAACCGCTTCGCCTCTCTTATTGCGCCGCGACGTTCCTTCCAGAGGTCCGAGTTGATGATTTCTTGAATTTTTGGGATTACGTTCTTGTCCTCTGGGTCAATCAGAACCATAGAGTCCGAAGGGAAGAACCTCGTGATTGCAGGGCTGCCGTAATAGATCGGCATTGTTTCAGCAACGAAGCAGTCCATAAGCTTCTCTGTAAAATAGTAATCAGCACGAGTATTCTCGAACGCTATACTGTAACGGTAAGGTGCGAGTGCGTTCCATTTATCTCCAATCAGCCGAAAACCTCGGCCGAACAGGTCAAAATCGAGCTCCTTTCTCAGCCGTTCCAGAAACGCCAGCCGATATCGATGTCCTTTAAGCAGGGCGATGTCACTGGTAATCCATGAGAGCCGAAGCGGCTTATCCACGACTTCGCTGACCAGAAGTTGGTCATATGTCTTGTTTACAGACCAAGACCGAGTGATAGGTGGAGACAAAACGAATCGGCGCGCTGCATTCTGCCGAGCAGCCAGCTCTGCGTCACACGTCAGGACGATAGTATTTTTCCCCTGCCCTTCATGAAACGCGCGATGAGCTTTCGTCGGCGGTTCGCCGATAGCAAAAATTGTCCTGTTTGGGCTCGCCTCGATATCAACAGGGAGCCCAAAAAGAGAAGCAGAGTTAAAGACGATATGCCAATCGGGCACGAAGGATGTCGTGCGAACAAAAGCGACATTGTTCCAGATTCCACTGCCCTTCGGAGTGAGATGGTGGATTGCATCATCCAAAACGCCCCAAGAATCTAGACATGTAGCAACAATGGGCGCCGGGCGTTCCGTCAACAATTTGGCCGACAAAGAAGTTTCACTCCCTTCACTCGTGAAGGTACTCAATCGCCATTCCGGATTGCGGTAACATTGGGCAGCATAAACCTTCCGGGACCCGCTGTCGAGGCAATTGTCGCTTTGCACTTGACCAGGTTCTTCCTCGCTTTGTGTGGTGATCAGGCCGGCTGAGTGGCAGCATGCGTGCCCTAATGAGTTCGCAGCCCGCTCTGCCCAATGGTACGTTTAATCGTCTTGAGGCGGTTGATCAGCCCTTCCGCCTGGCCGTTGCTCCACGGTAGTTCAATGGCATCGCGAACGGCGTCAGCGTCACGGCGTAGGACCCGACCGAAACGCGTGATGGCGACGGACCCGGAGTTGACGCCACGTCGATCGAAGTGTCGAGCTCGCCCAATTCACAGGCCCCGCAAAATGCCGCGGAAGCGCATGGCAAGCCTGCGCATAGTGGCAAACTCATGTGATCCCTGCTTCAGGACGTCGACCTTTGTGGCCTGGTTGATCATCAGCACATCCCGAGGCTTCGTGCAGAGGGCCGGGGCGACTACCGGCGAGATCACACGGCCGGTCGCGGGATTCGTATGGGACAGCGTCGCTGGCTGGTTGACGCGTATGATTGAAGCAGGCGACGCACTGTCCTTGCCCGGCCTCTCGGCGCGGCGCCAGCTTGCGAGAAGCCGCTCCAGATTCGAGAAGCTGCCTGTGTCGCCGCGCTGTTCGATATCGTGGAACAGGTGTCGTCCGCAGCGATTGCCGTCTCTCGAGGACCGGCTAAGAAACGCCTCGAAATACATTGATGTCCTTGGTTACTAGCGGCGGTTCCCAGCCCCTTGGAAGAGCGGCTCACCGGGCGATGAACTTACATTTGGCCATTGCCAATGAACGTCCATCGTCCCTGACGCCCACCAGCAAGCGATCACGATCCCTCGATTTCACAGTCCAAAGAAGTAAAGCGGGACAAAAATAGCGCGCTTAGCCTCGACTACTAGCAACTTCGACGCAAAGTTGCAGCCGGGACGCGCCACGCCCCTCGGCAGGTTCGCCAACAACGAGTGGCTCAGCGTCCCGACGGGAAATATGGCGCATCGATGTCGCTACTGGACGAGCATTGGCAATTAGCGCTGTCGAGACCTTTGTTGCTTTCAGCGGCGACCGCCACTATGAAGCGACGCTTCGCCGACTGTGTTTCACGCCACCTGGAGAGTTTCATGACAGAAGAAGCCGAAAAAAACATCGACACCCTCATCGAGCTCACGGCCGATGTCGTCTCAGCCTATGTCTCCAACAATCCGATCCCGGTGGGGGATCTCCCTGCCCTCATCGGCCAAGTGCATGCGGCTCTGAAAGGGACGGCCGGAGGTGTCTCTGCAGAAGAGCCGGTTGCCCTTACGCCTGCAGTCCCGATAAGGAAATCGGTGACACCGGACTACATCATTTCCCTTGAGGACGGGAAGAAATTCAAATCGCTAAAGCGCCATCTGTCGACCCACTATGGGCTGACGCCGGATGGATATCGGGCCAAATGGGGCCTGCCGGCGGATTATCCCATGGTTGCGCCGAACTACGCCGCGGCGCGCTCGTCATTGGCCAAGACGATGGGGCTCGGCCGCAAACCGAAGGCGACGGAAGCGCCGGAGCCTGCGCCGACGAAGCGAACCCGCAAGAAGGTCGCGGCTTGATTTTGGCAATCGAGATTCGTTCTGGAGCGTTGCAGCCATCGGCTTAATCTACGTTATATAAAAGGCGGGGCCAACCCCGCCTTCCTTTCAAACAACTTTGTTTCATGAGGAATTCGCGACGCCTGCAGCAATCTGCTGCCCTCAGTTTTTGCTCGCTCCTATCGAGCGGCCGTGAGGACCTACGTGCCTGCTCTTGCCAGGACGCAGGAGAAAATTTCAACCAGCTTTGCTGAGGCCGCCAGCGGAGGATTTGCCAGTGCGGCGATCCTGCTCGATCTCATAGTTGATCTTCTGGCCGTCAGCGAGGGTCGAGAGGCCCGCGCGTTCGACAGCGGAAATGTGGACGAAAACATCCGGACCGCCATTGTCGGGCTGGATAAATCCAAACCCCTTGGTGCTGTTGAACCACTTTACCGTTCCAGTCGGCATATACGTGTTCCTCTCTAACAATTGCAACGTGGGCAGGCCATTAGGCCTGCCCGACTCATAGCCGAGAGTTGGGCGCAGCAAAAAGCGAAAAATTGTTAAGCCCCGATCAGCTGGCGCACTCCATTGTGGGCGTAGCCGCCAGCAAGCACTGTCCTACACTACCGCTCGAGCGTGGCCGGAAGCGCCCAATTTCTTCCAACGCTCCTCAGCGCCACGTCGATGGCTCGTGTTTGGAGGCACGGGACGTAAGGCCGACCGCTGCTCGTGCCGCAGGTCAAAGGCCGGGTAGTTCACGGAACTGCCTTCGAGCATAACGGCTTGGCAAGCGCATGAAGGAGTTTCGATTTGGATTGTTTCAAGAGGGTCGAGCGGTTGATCGATGCGACCAGCGTGGAAGCGATCGATAGCGCGCGCGTTTTGCTGGACCAGTTCAAGGGCAAGTCAGAAACAATCGCCCAGGCGATTGACGACTTCCTGCTTGATTTCATGACCTTGCTGTTTGTGGCAGAAGCCACCCGCGAGCAGTTCCACAATCCGGCGAGGCGGTTAGCGCGCATCAGATTGAGAAAGGTCAGGCTGTTACTCACGCGATGCTCTTGACCTAAGCGACCACTCCGCCAGGCATGCATTTGCAGCCGAGCGCACCAGGCGGTATTTTACGCACATGAAATCAGTCGCGACCGCTAAATTCTGCTGTTTGGTTCCCAGGGACGACGGCAAGCGCGGACAGCTTCCGTGCTGCTGTCCTGCAGCGGCAAATGTGCTGCATGCCCCCATCCAAGGCGAGCTCGACGTTTGTTTCTTACGTTGACCAAGGTCCCGCGAAAACACTCCCCTTCCCGCAGCAACTCATCACGTTCAACGGCCTCGCGGCAGGCCATCACGCCAGAAGAGAGCAACGGCATGGTTTTTCCGCCCAGTCCTACGACCTCGTTTTTCAGCGCCTCGCGAATGTCGCCACCCGCCGTTTTTTTTCAGGTCCGTCTTCGCGCGCGAGCTGGCTCCGCGCCCACTTAGCTACGCTGCTCACGCCTCTGCCCTTCAGCACCGCCCGGTCTGACTGTCGAGGACATCGGTCCGCTGCAACGACAACATTTCAATTCTGACCGTCGGTGCAGCGGCCTTCGAAGCGCATCCTGTACCCCTCCCCGGCAGCGCGCCTGACCGTCTTCCGAAGGAAGAAGATATTCTCAGCCGTGCTCGCGTCGCCTTCAGCCCTGTTTAATCGCCCACAATGTCGGATGCGCAACATGGCAGAGCCCGATTTGTCAACAGCCTCCAATGGTTTTCTGATCTGGCACGGTGCATGCTTGGTCGTCCGCAAGACGTAGCGGACCAAGGAAAATCCCTCCAATGGCCACCTCCCCAAGAACACCGCCGCAGGTCTCCTGGGTCCATCCGAAGGTGAGGCTCGAGTGAGCCCTGGGCCCATGATTCATCTGGCTCGGCGCTGCCCGCTGATCCTCCCACGGGGAGGCGAAGACGCAGCGCGTTCATCAAAATTAGGAACAAATCACTTTTGCGTCGAACCCCTTTGCCTTGCCAAACGCAGCCATCGATCGCCCCCCTAGCTGCGCAAGGCGTTCACTGCCACCGCCCTGGCTCTGGGGACGACCGCTCCGGCTCTGGCCGCCACCGACGGCGGCAAGATCGCGGATTTCCTGCTCGGCAATGGCATGGGTCGACATCCCCGATCACCGCGCGCCAATCGTCACTCATATGGTCTGGTACAAGGTCGGCAGCGCCGACGAGCACCCGGCAAATCCGCACTTGCCCATTTCCTCGAGCGTCTGATCTTCAAAGCGACCACCAACCGCGCCGACAGCGAGTTCACCGAGCCGTCTAAGTGAGTGGCGGCTACAATAACGCCCTCACCGCCTATGACTCGTTTTGGGCGAGATGATGGGCTTCGAGGCCGATCGCATGTTCAACCTCATCCTCAACGAGGATGATATCAAGACCGAGCGAAATGTGATCCTGGAGGAGCGCCGTTGGCGCAGAGAGACGAACCCGCAGGTCTGCTGGACGAGGAGGTCAACACGACATTGCGGCCAAATCAGCCCTACCGCATTCCGGTCAAACGGCTGGATGCGGGAGATGGAAAAGCTGAACGGCACCGACGCATTCACGATCTACAACAAATATTGCCGACCGAACGACGCGGTGGCCGGCACGTAGAACCAAGCGCTGGCCGCGAAGACCTTTGGCAGGGTTGTGGGGGGGGGGGGGGGGGGCCGCCCCCCCCCCCCGCCGCCACGCCGGCGGCGCGGCGCGGCGGGGAGGCTGGTGAAT
>NZ_JAMYUT010000032.1:0-88753 GCF_040323235.1 Mesorhizobium sp. M0051 | reverse complement strand
ATAATCCTTTTTTCTTTTTGTCCCTGTCGGCCGGCAGCGACACCCATTTAAAAAACGGCCTTTTTTTTTGGGTTCCCCCCCTTTTTTTGATATTGTGCGGGGCGGGCGCCGGGGGGCCCCCGACAAAGTCAACCTCCGGACGCATCCAAAGGGCGCGATCGGCGAGACAAGGAAACGGACCGTCCATGTTGCGATTCCTGCTCACGCGCATAGCGTCGGCAATACCGGTCCTCGCCATTTTGAGCCTGGTCACCTTTGCCATCATCCAGGCGCCGCCGGGCGATTATGCCGACTACATCCGCTCGCAGGCGATCAACCAGGGTGGAGCTTCCTTCGCCGAGGCTGACGCGCAGGCAAAGGCCTATCGCATCGAGCATGGCCTCGATAAGCCGCTGCCCGTCCAGTATCTTAACTGGATCGGTGGCATCATCACCCGCGGCGACTTCGGCTACAGCCTCTATTACAACAAGCCGGTAGCCGATGTGGTCGGCGAGCGGCTGCCGCGCACGCTCCTTCTGGCTTTGGTCTGCCATCTGCTCGCCTCGGTGCTGGGCATCGGCTTCGGCATTTGGGCGGCGACCCGGCAATATACCTGGATAGACAGCACGCTTTCGGCCATCTCCTTCCTAGGCATGACGGTGCCGCGCTTCCTGATGGCGCTGATCATCGTCTATCTCCTGGTCTTCCAGTTCAACGTATCGGAGATCGGCAGCTTCTTCTCGCCGCAATATGGCGGCGCTACGTGGTCGTGGGCCAAATTCGTCGACCTGGTCAAGCATGTCTGGCCTGTCGTGGCGATCGCCACCTTCGGCGGCCTCGCCTACAATATGCGCGTCATGCGCGGCAATCTGCTCGACACGCTGAACGCGCAATATGTCGAGACTGCCAGGGCCAAGGGGCTGACCGGCACTGCCGTCGTCATGCGTCACGCCGTGCCCAATGCGCTGCACCCCCTCGTCATGTACCAGGGCGTGGTGCTGCCTTATATGCTCACCGGCGAGATCGAGACCGCAATCATCTTTGCGCTGCCAACCGTCGGCCCGGCGATCGTCGGCTCCATGGCTGTCGGCGACGTCTATGTCACCGCCACGTTCATGATGGTTTTGTCGGCAACGCTGATTGTCGGCAACATCATCGCCGACATGCTGCTCGTGCTGCTCGATCCGCGCGTGCGCCAGTTCGGGGAAAGCTGAGATGCTGGCTTTCGACAATCTCCCACCACCGTTGCCCGCCGAAGGCACAATCGAGAAGCCGCAGCGCGGCAATGAGAGCTATATCGCGCTTGTCTGGCGCCGGTTGAAGCGCTCCTGGACCGGCATGGCCGGGCTTTGGCTTGTCGTGCTCCTGTTGGTGATGGCCGTGTTCGCCGAGTTCATCGCGCCGATGGACCCGAAGGTCACGGACGTCGGCTTCGCTCCGCCGCAGGTGCCTGTTTTCCATGACAAGGACGGCGGTTTCACCGCTCGGCCGAGGGTCTATGCGCTCGCCGATTCGGCGGATCTCGATCCGGTCACCTTCCAGCCTGTCGTTGGCCCTGACTATGACCATCCGAGGCTGCTTGGCTTCTTTGCGCACGGCGCACCCTACAAGCTGTTCGGGCTCATACCGGCGGACCGGCATTTGTTCGGCTCGCTGGATGGCCAGCCGGTACATTTCCTCGGCACGGACAAATTCGGCCGCGACGTGCTGTCGCGCGCCATCCATGGCTCGCGCGTCTCGCTGATGATCGCGCTGACGGTCGTCTTCATCATCACCGTCATCGGCACCACCGTCGGTATGGTCTCCGGCTATTTCGGCGGCAGGTTCGATGTCTGGATGCAGCGCTTCGTCGAACTGGTGCTCGCCTTCCCGCAACTGCCGCTTTACCTGGCGCTGACGACATTGATCCCGGTTACTGCTCCCACCAACGTCTTTCTTGCTTTCGTCATCATCGTCATGTCGGCATTGGGTTGGGCGCAGATGTCGCGCGAGGTGCGCGGCAAGACTTTGGCGCTGGCGCGGATCGAGTATGTGCGCGCCGCCATGGCGGTCGGCGCCACCGACAGGCGCATCATCATGCAGCACATCTTCCCCAATGTGATGAGCCATGTGATCGTGGCCGTCACGTTGGCGATCCCGACGGTTGTGCTGCTTGAATCCTTCCTCGGTTTCCTAGGCTTTGCCGTCAAGCCGCCGCTGATCTCGTGGGGCCTGATGCTGCAGGACACTGCGACCTATTCGGTCATAGGCACCTATCCCTGGATCTTATCGCCGGTCGGCTTCGTGCTCGTCACAGTCTTTGCCTTCAACGCGCTTGGCGACGGCCTGCGCGACGCCGTCGATCCCTACTGAGGTGGCACAGATGTCAGTCGCGCTCGCCGTATCCTTCGCACCGACCGTCCGCCATGACCATGACGGACGCCAGGATCAGCCCGTTATCGACGCCCGCAATGTCGCCGTGGCCTTCAAGGTCGAGCATGGCGTCGTCGACGCGGTCAAGGACATCTCGTTCCAGCTCTATCGCGGCGAGACGATCGCCATCGTCGGCGAATCCGGTTCCGGCAAGTCGGTGACGGCGCGCACCGTCATGGGATTGCTGTCGCGGCGCGCCACGGTGTCGCCCGGATCGAGCGTCTGCTATGACGGACAAAACATCCTGAAGTTCCCCGAGAGCGCGCGGCGCAAGCTGCGCGGCAACCGCATTTCGATGATCTTCCAGGAGCCGATGAGCTCACTCAACCCGATTTATACGGTCGGCAGCCAGATCGTCGAGGCGATCAGGGTGCATCGCAAGGTCAGCCGCAAGCAGGCCTGGGCGCGGGCGCTGGAACTTCTGCAGCACGTGCAGATTCCCGATCCCGCTGCGCGGCTCAGGCAATACCCGCACCAGCTGTCGGGCGGGCAGCGCCAGCGGGTGATGATCGCCATGGCGCTTGCCAACAATCCCGACGTCTTGATCGCCGATGAGCCGACCACGGCGCTCGATGTCACCGTCCAGGCGCAGATCCTGAACCTGATCCGCAGCCTGCAGAAAGAGCTGCGCATGGCGGTAATCCTGATTACCCACGACCTGACCGTCGTGCGCCAGTTCTCCGATTACGTCTATGTCATGCAGCATGGCGAAATGTGCGAGCACAACGTCACCGAACGGCTGTTTGCCGATCCGCAGCATCCCTATACGAGGCGGCTGCTGGCTTCCGAGCCGCGCGGGCAGCCGAAGCCGCTCCCCGCCGGCTGCGGCACCATCCTCGAGGCCAGCGGCGTGCGCGTCTCCTTCATGCTGCGCCATGGCACCTTCCTGAAACCCGACTGGCGCGAACTGGTCGCCGTCGACGGTCTCAGCCTCAGCCTGTGCCGCCATGAGACGCTGGGGCTGGTCGGCGAGTCAGGTTCCGGCAAGACCACCTTCGGCCAGGCCCTGCTCCGGTTGATAGACACCAAGCGCGGCGAGATTCGCTTCGACGGCAAGCCGATCCACGGCCTGTCGCGAGCCGAGATGCGGCCCTTGCGATCACGCATGCAGATTGTCTTCCAGGATCCGTTCTCTTCTCTCAACCCGCGCATGACGATCGGGCAGATCATCGAGGAAGGGCTGATCGTCAACAGCATAGGAGCGACGCGGCGCGAGCGGGTAGAGCGAGTGCGCGACGCGCTGGTCAGCGCCGGCATGCCAGGCGATATACTGTCGCGGTTTCCGCACGAATTCTCCGGCGGCCAGCGGCAACGCATCGCGATCGCCCGCGCCATAGCGCTCGAACCCGAATTCATCCTGCTCGACGAGCCGACATCGGCGCTGGACCTCTCCGTCCAGGCGCAGATCATCGACCTCTTGCGCAAACTGCAGGACGAGCGCGGCCTGAGCTACCTTTTCATCTCGCATGACCTTAAGGTGGTGCGCGCACTGTGCCACCGCGTCATCGTCATGCAGAACGGCAAGATCGTCGAGCAGGGCCCCGTCGACGATGTCCTTTCCAATCCCAAGACCGCCTACACCGAACGGCTCGTCAGGGCCGCTTTCGAAGTGGCCTGAACATATGCCGGAGATTAGCATGGCAAGAAATCCCAAGATCACGTTCATCGGCGCCGGCTCGACGGTGTTCATGAAGAACATTGTCGGCGACGTGCTGCAACGCCCGTCGCTTGCCGGCGCGACGATCGCGTTGATGGACGTCAATCCGCAACGGCTGGAAGAGAGCGCCATCGTCGTCAACAAGCTGATCGCGACGCTTGGCGTCAAGGCGAAGACCGAGACCCATTCGGACCAGCGCAAGGCGCTGGCCGGTGCCGATTTTGTCGTCGTCGCGTTCCAGATCGGCGGCTACGAGCCCTGCACGGTCACCGATTTCGAAGTGCCGAAGAAATACGGCCTGCGCCAGACGATCGCCGACACGCTCGGCGTCGGCGGCATTATGCGGGGGCTCCGGACCGTGCCGCATCTGTGGAAGGTCTGCGAGGACATGCTCGCCGTCTGCCCGCGGGCGATCATGCTGCAATATGTCAACCCGATGGCGATCAACACCTGGGCGATATCAGAGAAATATCCTGAGATCAGGCAGGTCGGCCTCTGCCATTCGGTGCAGGGCACGGCAATGGAGCTGGCGCACGATCTCGACCTTCCCTATGAGGAAATCCGCTATCGCTCGGCCGGCATCAACCACATGGCCTTTTATCTCAGCTTCGAGCATCGCCAGCCGGACGGTTCCTACCGCAATCTCTATCCAGATCTCGTGCGTGCCTATCGCGAAGGCCGCGCGCCCAAGCCTGGCTGGAACCCGCGCTGCCCCAACAAGGTGCGCTACGAGATGCTGACGAGGCTCGGCTATTTCGTCACCGAAAGCTCGGAGCATTTCGCCGAATACACGCCCTATTTCATCAAGGACGGACGCCCGGACCTGATCGAGAAGTACGGCATCCCGCTGGATGAGTATCCCAAGCGCTGCATCGAGCAGATCGAGCGCTGGAAGGGGCAGGCGGAAGCCTATCGTTCGGCCGACCGCATCGAAGTCGAGCAGTCGAAAGAGTATGCCTCCTCGATCATGAATTCGGTCTGGACCGGCGAACCGTCGGTGATCTACGGCAATGTCCGCAACAATGGCTGCATCACCTCGCTGCCTTTCGACTGCGCCGCCGAAGTGCCGTGCCTGGTCGACGCCTCCGGCATCCAGCCGACCTATATCGGCGAGCTGCCGCCGCAATTGACCGCGCTGATCCGCACCAACATCAATGTGCAGGAACTGACGGTGCGGGCGCTGATGACGGAGAACCGCGAGCACATCTACCATGCTGCGATGATGGACCCGCATACCGCCGCCGAGCTTGATCTCGACCAGATCTGGTCACTGGTCGACGACCTTCTCGCCGCTCACGGCGACTGGCTGCCGGCCTGGGCCCGCGTGAGGCGCAAGACCGAAGCCGCCTGACGACCTATTTCGGAGCGTCGGGGTCGGTCTCGTCCTCGTCGTCGCGGGCCGAGATGACATAGGCGCCCTTCAGCCAGCGATTGAGGTCGATGTCCTTGCAGCGCGTCGAGCAGAATGGATAAGTCTCGCGCGCCGACGGCTTGCCGCATTCGGGGCAGGGGCGTTTGGGCCGTAGCGGCGTCACCTTGTCGTCGATGCTCATGGCCGCGGCGATGACCAGCTTCGATGGATCTTGAAGCCTTCGCCGGATAGCAGCGCCACCGTCTCATAGAGCGGCAGCCCGACGATGTTGGTGTAGGAGCCGACCAGCTTGACGACGAAGGCGCCGGCGAGACCCTGGACGGCGTAGCCGCCGGCCTTGCCGCGCCATTCGCCCGAGGCGACATAGGCGTCGATCTCTTCGCGCGGCAGTCGCTTGAAGCGCACCCGTGTCTCGACCAGCCGTTGGCGGAGTTTGCCGCCCGGCGTGATCAGGCAGATGCCGGAATAGACCCGGTGCGAACGGCCGGACAACAGCCCGAGGCAGTTGGCGGCGTCGTCGAGCGTCTCGGCCTTGGGCAGGATGCGCCGCCCGACGGCCACCACCGTGTCCGCGGCCAGCACGAAGCCCGGCGCATAGTCGGCTTCGATTGTCAGCGAAGCGAATGCCTTCTCGGCCTTTTCCTTCGACAGCCGCTTGGCCAGCGAGCGCGGATGCTCGGCACGCAGCGGCGTTTCGTCGACATCGGCAGGCAGCACGCGGTCCGGTTCGATACCGGCTTGCTGCAAGAGCTCGATTCGGCGCGGCGAACCCGAGGCAAGCACCAGCTTCTGCAAAATGCTCATCGCGGACCAGTCGGGCTTTGCTTACTTGAAACGATAGGTGATGCGGCCTTTGGTCAGGTCGTATGGTGTCATTTCGACCAGAACCTTGTCGCCGGTCAGCACGCGGATGCGGTTCTTGCGCATGCGGCCGGCCGTATGGGCGATGATTTCGTGTTCGTTTTCGAGCTTTACCCGGAACATCGCGTTGGGCAACAATTCCGTCACGACACCCGGAAACTCGAGGACTTCTTCCTTCGGCATTCGATACCTTTGCTTGGATGGCAGTTCCGGCGCTTAGAGCATGATGCCGAAAAGTGTGAAGCGGTTTTCGGACGACATCATGCTCTACTTCTTGGTTTAGAGGCGGATTCAGATTTCAGCTCGAACAGACCTGAAATCATCCGACTCTAGCCGGAATTTCGGCGGAACCTATATGATAATCGTTCGCTTGTGAACACGCTTAATCCGTCGCGTTTTTTTGTTGTGGGAGCAAAAAACGTCGACCTATGCGCAACTTCAGCCGCTCGCGCACGTCCCTGTAGGCCGCCATGATCTGCTCGCGCGTGCCGCCGGCATCGGTGGGATCCGGCATCGGCCAGTATTCGACTTCGACGGCGAGCGAGCGGGTGAGTTCAAGCGCCGCGTGGTGCGCTTCCGGCGCCAGCGTGACGATGAGGTCGAAATAGTCGTCCTCGAGATCGTCCATCGTCCTTGGGTGACGCTCGCCCAGCGTGAGACCCTCCTCGGCCAGCACCGCATCGACGAACGGATCGCGCTCGCCCGCGCGAACGCCGGCCGAGGCGACGAAGATGGTGTCAGGTAGCATCCGCCTCGCCAGTTGCTCCGCCATCGGCGAGCGCACGGCATTCATCCCGCACAGGAACAGGATCGAACGGGGAAGGCCGCCGGGTGCCAGGGCTAGCCCCGCCAGTGCAGCACGCAGACCAGCGTGAACAGCCGGCGCGCCGTATCGAAGTCGATGTCGATCTTGCCGGAGAGCCGGTCCATCAGCGTCCGCGAACCCTCATTGTGCAGGCCGCGGCGGCCCATGTCGATCGCCTCGATGTGGCTCGGCGTCGAGGAGCGGATGGCATCGTAATAGCTTTCGCAGATCATGTAATAGTCCTTGACGATGCGCCTGAGCGGCGTCAGCGACAGGATGTGGGTGACGACGGCGGCGCCATCCTCTCGCGCCACGGCAAAGACCAGGCGCTGCTCGGCCAGCGACAGTTTCAGCCGATAGGGGCCGGCGCCGCTGTCATTGACGGGTCGAAAACTGTTTTCCTCGATCAGATCGAAGATCGCCACCGCGCGTTCATGCTCGACATCGGGTGTCGAACGGCCGATCGATTCATCGAGTTCGACATCGATCAGCCTGCCGCGGGTTTGATCGGAGTCCGACATGCCGGCCTACATATTCAACCGTATGGCGACGGAGCGGCCATGTGCTTCAAGGCCTTCCGCCTTGGCCAGCGCAATCGCCGCCGGCGCCAAGATCCGCAACTGCTCCGGCCCAAGCTTGAGGATCGAGGTGCGCTTGACGAAATCGAGCACGGACAGGCCGGACGAGAAACGTGCCGAGCGTGCCGTTGGCAGCACATGGTTGGATCCGCCGACATAGTCGCCGATAGCTTCCGGCGTATGGCGGCCGAGAAAGACGGCACCCGCATTGCGCATCCGGGCCAGAAAACCCTCGGCATCGTCGATTGCCAATTCGACGTGTTCGGCGGCGATACGGTCGACCAGCGGTAGCGCGGCGTCGATGGTGGCGACCTCGATCACGGCGCCGAAATCGCGCCAGCTTGCCGCCGCCGTTTCGGCGCGCGGCAGGTTCTGCAACTGGCGTTCGACCGCCTGTTCGACGGCGATGCCGAAGCCCGGGTCGTCGGTGACCAGGATCGACTGCGCCGACGCATCGTGCTCGGCCTGGGCTAGCAAATCGGCGGCGATCCAGTCCGGGTCGTTGCTGCCGTCAGCCACGACGAGCACTTCCGACGGCCCGGCGATCATGTCGATGCCGACGGTGCCGAACACCTGGCGCTTGGCTGCGGCGACATAGGCGTTGCCCGGCCCGACGATCTTCGCGACCGGCCGGATCGTTTCGGTTCCATAGGCAAGGGCTGCGATCGCCTGGGCGCCGCCGACGCGGTAGATTTCCGACACGCCTGATATATCGGCGGCCACCAGCACCAGCGGGTTGATGACGCCGCCGGGCGCCGGCACGACCATGACGATGCGCTCGACGCCGGCTACCCTGGCAGGTACGGCGTTCATCAGCACCGAGCTCGGATAGCTCGCCGTGCCGCCCGGCACATAGAGCCCGACCGCCTCGATCGCCGTCCAGCGCCAACCGAGTTCGACGCCGGCGGCATCGCTATAGCGATCGTCCTTCGGCCGCTGCCGTTCGTGATGCGAGCGGATGCGGTCGCGCGCGAATTCCAGCGCCTCGATCGTTTTTGGGTCAGCGGCCTTGTAAGCCTGGGCGATGTCGTCCTTCGAGACGGCGATGCCTAATCCAGCAAGATCGGCGCGATCGAATTTCTGGGAATACTCGATCAACGCCGCGTCCCCCTCGGCGCGGACGCGCGCGATGATGTCGCGCACCGCGGCGTCGACATCGGCTGACACTTCCCGCTTGGTCAGGAGGAAGGCGGCGAAACGCTGCTCGAAATCGGCGTCGGACTGACGAAGCGTGATGGCCATCGGATGTTCAGGCCTTATGGATCGGGCGCGAGCTGGCTTCCCACGCGCCGCCGATGTCGGCAAGACGGGCCTCGATGCACTCGACATCGAGCATGATCGTGCCGCCGCCCGCAAAGATCAGCTCGACGATACCGGCCGGCTTGCTGATCTCGATGAAGCTGATCGCCAATAGGGACAGGACCTCAGTCGGCTTGTCGCGGGCGATGCCGTTGGTCTTGGCACCGAGCACCCGGTCGAAATGCAGCACCGCCTGCCGCCGCTCATTGTGCTGGCGAAACAGGCCGGATTTGGCCTCCCACACGAAACGGTTCATGGTCATCAGGAAACGCTTGGCCGCGGGCAGGAATTCGAGGTCGCTGACCTTCATCACGGCATCCTGGACATGGGCCGAAACGATGCTCAGATCCTGGTCGTCGAGCGCGATAAGCTTAAGGGCAGTCATGCGGATTTCGCACCTGAAGGTTGATAACCGAACCTTCTGTTAGGCGGTCTTTCCCGTCCGCGCAACCGCACCGCACGGCCTTGCGATTGGCCTATGCGGAAATCCGCTCGATCACCGCGCCGCAGTTGGACAGCTTTTCTTCCAGCCGCTCGAAGCCGCGGTCGAGATGATAGACGCGGTTGACCGTCGTCTCGCCTTCGGCTGCCAGGCCGGCGATGACCAGCGAGACCGAGGCGCGAAGATCGGTCGCCATGACCGGCGCACCCTTCAATTTCGGCACGCCGTCGACGATTGCCGTCTGGCCCGAAAGCGTGATGTGGGCGCCGAGCCGGGCCAGTTCCTGCACATGCATGAAACGGTTTTCGAAGATCGTCTCGGTGATGCGCGACTTGCCCTTTGCCATCGTCATCAGGCCCATGAACTGCGCCTGCAAATCGGTCGGGAAGGCCGGGAAGGGCGCCGTCGTTACGTCGACTGGGGAAATGCCGGCGCCGTTGCGCTTCACACGAATGCCGGAATTGGTTTGCGTGATCTCCGCACCCGTCTGGGAGATCACGTCGAGCGCTGTCTGCAGCAGTTCGGGGCGTGCGCCCTCGAGCACGACGTCGCCGCCAGTCATTGCCACCGCCATTGCGTAGGTGCCGGTCTCGATGCGGTCGGGAATGACGCGCACGCGGGCACCCGACAGCGATTCGACGCCATCGATGGTGATAACAGGCGTGCCGGCGCCGGAAATCTTCGCGCCCATGGCATTGAGGCACTCGGCGAGGTTGACGATTTCGGGTTCGCAGGCGGCATTTTCCAGCACCGTCTCGCCCTTGGCGAGCGCCGCGGCCATCATCAGCACATGGGTGGCGCCGACAGAGACTTTCGGGAACACGTAGCGGTTGCCGACAAGACGGCCATTCCGGGTTTTGGCGATGACATAGCCGGTGTCGACATCGATGTCGGCTCCCAGCGCCTGCAAGCCTTCGAGGAACAGATCGACCGGGCGCGTGCCGATGGCGCAACCGCCGGGCAGCGACACCTTGGCCTCGCCCATGCGGGCCAGCAGCGGCCCGATCACCCAGAACGACGCCCGCATCTTCGATACCAGCTCGTAGGGCGCCGTCGTGTCGACGATGTTGCGGGCGGAGAAAGTGATGGTGCGCGAATAGCCTTCATTCTGCTTCTCGCGGCGGCCATTGACCGAATAGTCGACGCCGTGATTGCCCAGGATGCGGATCAACTGCTCGACATCGGCCAGATGCGGCACGTTTTCCAGCGTCAGCGTGTCATCGGTCAAAAGCGAGGCGATCATCAGAGGCAGCGCCGCGTTTTTCGCGCCCGAGATCGGAATGCTTCCGGAGAGCTTGTTGCCCCCGACAATTCTGATGCGATCCATGGAAGAACGTCCCTCTCGGCTCAAAAAAGCCGGTTCAATCGTTTGAGTAGCGGCCCGTCTAGACCATTGGCCAATCTGGTTCAAGGAATTGGCTGGTTCAAGAAATAGGATTTCGCCCCGCCCCGGGCCAAGACTGGCAGATTTGAGTTAATCTTTTTGTATTTCCTTCGCAGCGCCGAGCCCGTCCGGCCGCTGATCCGCATCGCCGGCGCGCCGCGAGCGCGACTGCGCCTTGCGCTTCTGCAAATTGGCACGCAATTGCTCGGCCAGCCGGTCCTTGCGGTTGATGCCGCCCTTTTTTGCTGGGATTGTCTTGTCGTTCATGGTCCCGTCCGGGCCGGCGACCAGCCAGCCTGCCAATCAGGGATAGCCAACATTGTGGCGCCGCCATGTCAATAAAGCTATCCGGCAAAGGCTTTCACAGAAGCGTTGCACTTGGCCTTGCGCTTGCCGGTTCGATATGGCAGAAGCCCCGCCATCAGCGGCTGCGGTAGCTCAGTGGTAGAGCACTCCCTTGGTAAGGGAGAGGTCGAGAGTTCAATCCTCTCTCGCAGCACCATTCCAAGCCCATGTTTGGAAACAACTATCTGACTTTATTGGTCTTTTTGCCGCCTGTCTGGTACACAGGGGTGGTACACATAAGCTTGAGAATGCCTGGACCTCGGCGACATCCGAAGGTCGGCGTCTATTATCTTTGGCAACGCGCGCCCTCCGATTTGAGGGATAGGCGTTCGGGCTGGTGTCGGGCGTGTAGATTAGGCCCGACTTTCTTTTGCCGGCGGCCAGCAAGCACTGGTCCTTCTACTCCCCGACAATGGACGTCGGTGAGCGTACCGAGGTTATCGGGTCGGCATGACGAAGGACGATCCTCCACGCGCCTTCCTCCCGGCGGAATATGGTGGTGACTCGAAGCGCAATCGGCACCAGTTTGTCGCCCCCGCCGACCTTGGATTGGAACCGTTCGACCTCGATGATGTATCCCAAGTCGGCCGTCGCATATTCCGAGATGCGCTCAAAGCCGATGGCCTTGCCGTGCCGGTAATTGGTGGCGGCCCGTTCCATGGTCTCAGCGGCCTTTCTCCATCCCTTCGCCGGCGGGCCAAAGGGATTGGCAATTATGACGTCGTCCTTTCGCGAGTAGAGGCCTTTCAAGGGCTCAGGATCGCCCTTTACGAAGGCATCCAGAGCCAGATGATCCTGCTCGATAACTTTCGTTAGGTCGGAGGCTAACATCTTAACATTCCCACAGTCTTGCCATGCTTCCCAAAACTTCAGAAGCGGCAACTCGTTCCGTTAGCCTGCGCTAAAATGCCTGCCACCTCCCGGCAGTGGGCAGTGTCGTCGTGGGAACATGCACTGAATGGAGAACAGTGCGACAGCCGAACTGCCCCAACAGGTAACGGGATCACGCCTGCTGAATCACCAATTCGCTGGTCATGGGAATTCCTCTGAGGGCCCCAAGCACCATGTTGTGGGAGATCGCGCGATCATGAATTTTCTCCAGGTCGGCGCGCGGCGCCGAAGAACACACGGTCGCGCGCAGGTGCAGGGATACATAGCAATGCCGGGCGTCCCTGGGCGCCGTTAGCCCATCAAGTCCGTCGAACTCGCCACGCGGGTCGAACACGCCTTCCGCGACAAAATCGACTGAACGCAGATCGACCCCCGCATGCGCTGCCAGCATCGGATAGTCCGAGCCGGCACACACAGCCGCCGCGGCAAAGATCTGCTCCCAGGGAAAGACTGCGGCCGGCGAATTGTCCTTGAGGCTCGCCGGTCGCTCCAGCAGCGGCGTTGTGTAAGGATCGCTCGACTGCCGGTCGAAGTGGTAGCGGGCACGGTAGGTGCCGCGCACCGCGTCACCGTGTTTCTTCAGCACGGACACGATGTCTTTGACCGTGCTGACGGATTCTCCGAAGACTATTGGCATCTTTACCTCCCTATAAAGTTACAATTCCACTCACTTCCTCGGTTGCCGACGACTGTTGCCGCGGTCCGGCCTTGATCCGATAATGCGCCGATAAGGCTCACCCTACTTAGCAGGCGCGGCCGCTTGGGTATCGCCGCCGAGATCTTTCTTGAAGGTTTCGAAATCGACCTGCATGCCGTTGAAGATGGTGCTCCAGTGGCGTGACAGAGCGGCGATAGCGACGGCCTCTTCAATCTCGTCCTCCGTTGCGCCCGCCTGTTTTGCGCTCTCGGTGTCTTCCCAGATGCAATACTGGCAGGGAACTTGAGCGGAGACGGCGAGCGAGATCAAAGCCTTGACTTTCGGCGGCAGGGCGGTGTCGTTCGAGAATTGCAGAGCCTTCACCTCGGCCCAGGCGCCCGGCAGCGCCGCTTTTGAAACCTGATGGACAAAGCTTGGCACCGAGCCGAGCGTCCGCTCGACGTCCTTATAGGTGGCGTCGACCTCAGCCTGGCCGGCCCAGCCTAAGCCCGGTGACAAAAATGTGGCGCAGACGACAGTCGATGCGAACGCCGTTTGAAGGAAGCGGCGCGACCGGCGGGGTCCGAGCTTGCCGTGGTATGCGTTGGAAGCAATATGGGAAACTGCGAAGGCGGACATGATCTCTCTCCTCTGTGGAACCATTCGAGGCGGCGTTCTGTGATGGCCCCGTGCTCCAAGGAGTCACGGACGAGAGAAAAAGTTCGATCAATCATCCTCGATTCTGGGCGGGCGCGGCGAAAGATGAAGGTGCAGGCGTCGGGCCTTGCCGTCTCGTTGAAAGATCACCAGGGCGACACCCGGCGGGCAGTGGAACGGGTCTTCGGGCGGATTGAAGAATCGTCCTTCGATGACTGTGACATGGCTGCCGCTGAGAATGCGCTGCGGCTCGAGGCGGACGCCGGCTTCCGTGTCGGAGTCGACTTCCTCGGCAAGGAATGAACGCCCCAACACCGGTTCGCTCGCTCCACGGACCAGGTGAAGATCTTCCGCAAAGTGCCCGAGGAAGCGGTCGCGTTCGCCGTGCCGGTTGAGTCCATTGAAGATTTCGGAGTAAAATCGCTGGCGTTCGCAAGACTGTGAGCGAGCCCCTGCGTCGCCAAGGCCTGCCGTTTCGAGCAGCATCTCCGCCAGCTTGCGTTTGGCTTCCGACAAACGACTGCGAACCGTCCCAATCGGCACATCCAGAATGGCGGCCAGTTCCTGGTAGGACTGATAGCTTCCAAAATAGCGCAAGATTGCGGTGGCCTGCAGCGGCTCGGGAAGCTTGCGGAGGGCATCCCAAACCCATTCGCGAAGCGCGATTTTCTCCAGCCGCTCCTCGATGCCAGCGCGTTCGTCAGGGCGGTCGGGAATGTCGGCGGTCAAGATCTCGCGTCGTCTTCGACGCAATTGTTGCAGGCAGCATCGGTACAGCACAGCGCCAAGCCAGCCACCGACGGCTTGCGGATCCTTGAGTTCACCGATGCGCCTCAGCGCGATCAGGAACGTCTCATGCACTGCATCTTCGGCGTCAGATCCATAGCCGAGGATATTCAGCGCTGTCGCATAGAGCCGCGCGCGATGACGTTCCAGCAACAGGCCGAGGCAACCACAATCACCGCCCCGAGCGGCAACTGCCAGTTCGGCATCATTCGGCACGATACGAGTTTCGTAGCTCATCGACTGAAAGATGCACCAACCGGCGAAAAAGTTCGAATGCTTGTTCAGGCTTCGTCACCATCCGTGTTCGGCACCAGATCACCAGTAAGCTTTGAGCAGGCTTTGAATTGGGTTATGATCCTCGACCATCGCTCCCAGATCCGTCAGCGTGCAGCGCGGCGCCACTTCAGCTCCGCAACGACCGGCCCGAAGCGGGGTCCGTGAAACCACGCTCGTTCGTGCCGCCTTCTCCTCGTCCAGCCGCCTTGCGCCGACGGAACGATCGCGCTGGGAAGCCAGCGCTTGCAACAGCGCGTGACAATGATGAGCGTCTGCCGTATATTGACATAAAGATATCCTTATGTGACACGAACAGGCTTGTCGCCAGGGGGATAAAAAATGTCGCAGAATTCTGCATCGCCGGACGCATTGTTCGGCTCTGTCGCGGCAAAGCCCGATGGGTCGGAGGTGCTTGCGGCGCTCACGGCGGCGGCTAGCGAACGCATCCTCATCCTTGACGGTGCCATGGGCACGCAGATCCAGGGCCTGGGTTTCGATGAAGACCAGTTTCGCGGCGAAGCCTTCGCCGGCTGCGCCTGCCACCAGCAAGGCAACAATGATCTTTTGATCCTGACGCAGCCGCAGGCGATCGAGGAAATCCACTATCAATATGCCATCGCAGGCGCGGATATCCTGGAGACCAACACCTTCTCCTCGACGTCGATCGCCCAGGCCGATTACGGCATGGAGGATGCCGTCTACGCGCTGAATCGCGACGGGGCGCGGCTGGTGCGGCGCGCCGCGTTGAGAGCACAGCAGCAGGATGGCAGGCGCCGCTTCGTCGCCGGTGCGCTCGGCCCAACCAACCGCACCGCTTCGATGTCGCCTGATGTCAACAATCCCGGCTATCGCGCCGTGACCTTCGACGAATTGCGCCTTGCCTATGGCGAGCAGCTGCGCGGCCTGATCGACGGTGGCGCAGACATCATTCTGATCGAGACCATCTTCGACACTCTGAACGCCAAGGCAGCGATCTTTGCTGCGGAAGAGATCTTCATCGAGAAGGGCGTGCGCCTGCCGGTGATGATTTCGGGCACCATCACAGACCTGTCCGGCCGCACGCTGTCGGGCCAGACGCCGACCGCCTTCTGGCATTCGGTGCGTCATGCCAGCCCGTTCACCATCGGCCTCAACTGTGCGCTCGGCGCCAAGGCCATGCGCGCCCATCTGGCCGAAATATCAGGCGTCGCCAACACCTTCACCTGCGCCTACCCGAATGCCGGCCTGCCCAATGAATTCGGCCGTTATGACGAGAGCCCGGAATACATGGCCGCGCAGATCGGGGATTTCGCCCGCGAGGGACTGGTCAATGTCGTCGGCGGCTGCTGCGGCTCGACGCCGGATCACATCCGCGCCATTGCAGAGGCTGTCCGGAAGTATCCGCCGCGCGCCATTCCCGACATCGAGCGCAAGATGCGCCTGTCCGGGTTGGAACCGTTCACGCTGACGAATGAGATTCCCTTCGTCAATGTCGGCGAGCGCACCAATGTTACCGGGTCGGCCAAGTTCAGGAAGCTGATCACGGCGGGTGACTATGTCGCCGCGCTCGACGTGGCGCGCGACCAGGTCGCCAACGGCGCGCAGATCATCGACATCAACATGGACGAAGGCCTGATCGATTCGAAGAAGGCGATGGTCGAGTATCTCAACCTGATCGCCGCCGAACCAGACATCGCCCGTGTCCCGGTGATGGTCGACAGTTCGAAATGGGAGATCATCGAGGCCGGCCTGAAATGCGTGCAGGGCAAGCCGCTGGTCAACTCCATCTCGATGAAGGAAGGCGAGGCGGCATTCCTGCATCACGCCAGGCTGGTGCGCGCCTATGGCGCAGCCGTCGTCGTCATGGCCTTCGACGAGGACGGCCAGGCCGATACAAAGGCGCGCAAGGTCGAAATCTGCACCCGCGCCTACAAGCTCCTGACTGAGCAGGCCGGCTTCCCGCCCGAGGATATCGTCTTCGATCCCAATGTCTTCGCCATTGCCACCGGCATCGAGGAGCACGACAATTACGGCGTCGACTTCATCGAGGCGGCGGGCGAGATCACCGAGACGCTGCCGCATGTCCACATTTCCGGCGGCGTGTCGAACCTGTCGTTCTCGTTCCGCGGCAACGAGCCGGTGCGCGAGGCCATGCATGCCGTGTTCCTCTACCACGCCATCCAGCGCGGCATGGATATGGGGATCGTCAACGCCGGCCAGCTCGCCGTCTACGACACGATCGAGCCGGCGCTGCGCGAGGCCTGCGAGGATGTCGTGCTCAACCGTGTGCCCAAGGCCGGCGGCACAGCCACCGAACGCATGCTGGAGATCGCCGAACGCTTCAAGGGCGCGGCGGGCCAAGAAGCCAAGGAGCGCGATCTTGCCTGGCGCGAACTGCCGGTCGAACAGCGGATCGGCCATGCGCTGGTCAACGGTATCACTGAGTTCATCGACGCCGACACCGAGGAAGCGCGGCTTGCCGCCGAGCGCCCGCTGCATGTCATCGAAGGCCCGCTGATGGCCGGCATGAACGTCGTCGGCGACCTGTTCGGCGCGGGAAAGATGTTCCTGCCGCAAGTGGTGAAGTCCGCGCGGGTGATGAAGCAGGCGGTGGCGGGACTGCTGCCGCATATGGAAGCCGAGAAGTTGGCCAATGCCGCCAATGGCATCGACAATGGCGAGCGCCAGACAGCGGGAAAAATCCTGATGGCGACGGTGAAGGGCGATGTCCACGACATCGGCAAGAACATCGTCGGCGTCGTGCTCGCCTGCAACAATTACGAGATCATCGATCTCGGCGTCATGGTGCCGGCGGCAAAGATCCTGCAGACGGCGCGCGAGAGACAAGTCGACATCATCGGACTGTCAGGCCTGATCACGCCGTCGCTCGATGAGATGGCGCATATGGCCGCCGAGATGGAGCGCGAAGGCTTCGATATCCCGCTGCTGATCGGCGGCGCGACGACCAGTCGCGTGCACACGGCGGTGAAGATCCACCCGCGCTACACCAAGGGACAAGCGGTCTATGTCACCGACGCCAGCCGGGCGGTCGGCGTGGTCTCGTCCTTGCTGTCGAATGACAGCAAGGCGAAGTACGTCGACACGGTGCGCGCCGAATACAAGAAGGTCGCCGACGCGCATGCCCGCTCCGAAGCCGACAAGCAGCGGCTGCCGGTAGCCAAGGCGAGGGCCAATGCGCATCGGATCGACTGGTCTGAATATGAGCCGCCGAAGCCGTCCTTTACAGGCGTGAAGGTCTTCGAGAATTGGGACCTGACCGAGCTCGCGCGCTACATCGACTGGACGCCGTTCTTCCAGACCTGGGAGCTGAAGGGCCGCTATCCAAAAATCCTCGAAGACGAGGCGCAAGGACCCGCCGCCCGCCAGTTGTTCGAGGATGCGCAGGCGATGCTGAAGAAGATCATCGCCGAAAAATGGTTCGTCCCGCGCGGCGTCATCGGTTTCTGGCCGGCCAATGCCGTCGGCGACGACATCAAGTTGTTCACGAACGAGGCACGCTCGCAGGAACTGGCGACCTTCTTCACCCTGCGTCAGCAACTGACCAAGCGCGACGGCAAGGCCAATGTCGCGCTCTCGGATTTCGTCGCGCCAGCGGATAGCGGTAAGCTCGACTTCATCGGCGGCTTCATCGTCACCGCCGGCATCGAGGAGGTGGCGATCGCCGAGCGTTTCGAGCGGGCGAACGACGATTATTCGTCGATCATGGTCAAGGCGCTGGCCGACCGTTTCGCCGAGGCCTTCGCCGAGCGCATGCATGAGAAGGTGCGCAAGGAGTACTGGGGCTACGCGCAAGAGGAATCGTTGGCGCCCGACGAGCTGATCGGCGAACCCTATCGCGGCATCCGCCCGGCCCCCGGCTATCCGGCGCAACCCGACCATACCGAAAAGGCCACGCTGTTCCGGCTGCTCGACGGTGAGCGCAATGCGGGCGTGAGCCTGACCGAGAGCTATGCGATGTGGCCGGGCTCGTCCGTGTCAGGCATCTATTTGTCGCATCCCGAAAGCTACTATTTCGGCGTCGCCAAGGTTGAACGCGACCAGGTCGAGGATTATGCGCGCCGCAAGGCGATGCCATTGGCGGAGGTCGAGCGCTGGCTCGGCCCTATCCTCAACTACGTGCCGGCACACTATGCCGAGGCGGCTGAATAGCGGCGGCATGCCTTCAATTGAATTGCACTGGTTGCCGGCTTGTGATCCATGGCGTGACGGTTACACCTTCGCGGGCAGTCGCCTTTGCAGTTGGAGCGCCGAATGACCCTAATCACACGCCGCCGGCTTTTGACATCGGCCGCGATCGCCGGCGCGGGCGGGATCGGGCTTTCGGCCATGGGTCGGCTTGGCGGCTGGGCGGCTGCCACGCCTGAGCCGGTGGTTTTGCAGACGGCAAAAATCCAGGCAAAGCTGACGGATATCGGCCAGACCAGGGATGTGCTGACCTGGGGCAACGCCGGAATGCCGCCCGTGCTCAGGATGAAGAAGGGCGAGCCCTTTGCCGCCCGTCTTGTCAATGCCATAGACGATCCGACGACGATTCATTGGCATGGCATTCGCGTTCCAAACAAGATGGACGGCGTCCCGTTCCTGGTCCAGCCCTACGTCTATGCCGGCGACCATTTCGATTACGCCTTCACGCCGCCCGACGCCGGCACCTTCTGGTATCACCCGCATTGCAACACGTTGACCCAGATGGGCCACGGCCTGACAGGCGTCATCGTGGTCGAGAATCCCGGCGATCCGGAATTCGATGCCGAGGTCGTCCTCAATCTGCGCGACTGGCGCCTCGGCGACGACGGCCAGTTCATCGACCAGTTCCGCCCGCGTGATGCTGCGAGAACCGGCACCTATGGCACGGTGCGTACCGCCAACTGGCTCGACCAGCCGCAATATGACGCGCCGGCCGGAGGGCTGGTGCGGCTCAGGATCGCCATCACCGACGTCACGCGCATCTATGCTTTTCGCGTCGACGGCGCCGAGGCGACAGTCATCGCACTGGACGGCAATCCGGTGCAGCAGCGTTTTTCCCCCGATGCCTTGCTGCTTGGACCGGGACAGCGCATGGAGCTGGCCATCCGCATGCCCGATGGCGAGGGTGCGATCGTAAGCCTGAGGGATGTCAGGGGCACCAAGCCCAAGGTGCTTGCGACCCTGCGCGCGACCGGAAGCTCGCTCAAGCGTGATATCAGCGATGTTGCACCCCTGGAGCTCAATCCGGTGGCGGAAGTGGATCTCACCAGCGCCAAGCATATTTCCCTGGCTCTGAGCGCCACTGCGGAAAATGTCCCAAGCGACGGCATTTGCGGTTCGCTTGGCTACAGTTTTTGGGCCATCAACAAGGTGCCGTGGCCCGGCGATGCACCGGATCCGACTGCGCCGCTGGCCGAATTGAAGCTCGGCAGGAGCTATGTCATCGACATGGAAAATTTGACGCCGCAATCCCATCCGATGCATCTGCACGGCATGAGCTTCAAAGTGCTGTCGTCCTCGACGCGCCAGGTTCAGCCTTTGATTTCCGACACCTATCTCATCCAGCCCAACGAGAAGGTTCAGCTCGGCTTCGTTGCCGACAATCCCGGCGACTGGCTGCTGCACTGCCACATCATCGAGCACCAGAAATCGGGAATGACGAGCTACGTCAGGGTGGTGTGAAGCCGCGGCCGAGGGTTTCGTTGGCAAAAGAGGGCGGTTCCCTGCTATTGCCGCCTCCAACTCAAGAACCATGGGACATTCCTGCATGACCAATGTCGCCCTAACCGGCCTTGCCCGTGATCTCGCCAGGCGTTCCGCCGAAGGCCGCCCGGTGCGTATCGGCGTCATCGGTTCGGGCGAAATGGGCACCGATCTGGTCACGCAAGGCATGCTGATGCCGGGCATTTCGGTCTGCGCCGTCTCGACACGCCGCCCCCACACCGCACGCGATGCCATCCGCATTGCCTATGGCGACGAGGCAATGGCGGTCGAAGCCGACACCGCGTCGAAAGTCACCGCAGCGATCGAAAACGGCAAGATCGCCGTCACTTCGAACGAGATGCTGGTCACCAATCCGTTGATCGATGTCGTCATCGACGCCACCGGCAAGCCGGGTGTCGCCGCCGATTTCGACCTGATGGCGATGGAACACGGCAAGCATCTGGTGATGATGAATGTCGAAGCCGACGTCACCATCGGCTGCTATCTCAAGCAGCAGGCTGATCGGCTTGGCGTCGTCTATTCCGTTGGTGCGGGCGACGAGCCGTCGAGCTGCATGGAGCTGATCGAGTTTGCATCGGCGCTCGGCCTAACCATCGTCTCGGCCGGCAAGGGCAAGAACAACCCCCTCAATCACGATGCCGTGCCGGACGACTACCGCGAGGAAGCGATCCGCCGCAACATGAACCCGCGCATGCTGGTCGAGTTCGTCGACGGTTCCAAGACCATGGTCGAGATGTGCGCCATCGCCAACGCCACCGGGCTGGTGCCCGATGTGCCCGGCATGCATGGCCCGAAGGCCGACCGCGACGACCTCGCCAAGGTGCTGATCCCGCGCGAGAACGGCGGTCTGCTGCTGAAGAAAGGCGTTGTCGACTACACGGTCGGCAAGGGCGTCGCGCCCGGAGTCTTCGTCATCGTCGAGGCGACGCATCCGCGCATCATCGAGCGCATGGACGATCTGCATATCGGCCGCGGCCCCTATTACAGCCTGTTCCGGCCGTATCACCTGACTTCGTTGGAGGTGCCGCTGACCGCTGCCCGCATCATGCTTTTCGGCAAGCCCGACATGGTGCCGCTGCCGCGGCCGGTCGCCGAAGTGTGTGCCGTCGCCAAGCGCGACCTTGCCGCCGGCGAAATCTTCGATGCGATCGGCGAGACTTGCTACCGCTCCTGGACCATGACCGTCGGCGAAGCCCGTGCCCAGCGCGCCGTGCCGGTCGGCCTGCTCGAGGGCGGCAAGGTGCTGAAGCCTGTCAGGAAAGGCGAATTGCTGACTGCGGATAATGCCGTACCCGACCAGACGACGAGGCTGTTCGCTTTGCGCCGGCTGCAGGACGAGATGCTGTATGGGGCTGAAGGCCGCGCGCCTCTGTCGGAGCGGTTGGCCGACATTGCCGTCGATTTGAGGACCAAGGTAGGCGAGGGCGGTCGCGTCGTGAGCAAGAACAAGATCGACGACATGTGGGGCGGCAGCCAGAATGAGGCCTGACCAGGGGCACACGGGGTTGATCGGTTGAACGGCCTATTGGCGGCCCGGATTTCGTCTTTCGTTTGGATTGATCAGCATAAACATTCGGGATTGACTGTAGTGTCTCAGTTTGAAATTTGACGCCGCGCTTGTCGCTCGCCGGCCCGACCTCCTATATGCTTAGCGGAAAGCATGGGAGCAGCCAGTGACAGACGATATCGTAGGCATCATTGCGACGGCAATACGCGATATGCGCGCCGAATACCCTGGCACCGGAGAAGGCACCACGCGAGACCAGATATTTGAGGGAAATGAAAACAGCATTCCCCTTGCAAAGGCCGCTATTCTGGCGCTGGACAAAGCAGGCTACAAGATCGTCGCCAAGGCCGAACCCGAGAAGGGATCGTGATGCCGACCGGACCTAAGGGCCAGAGGCGCCCCGCCGACGTAATCGGCAATGCCGTCCGTGTCATGCGCATTGCCACCGGCGAGGAAGCCGACGATGTGCAGGAAAACACGCGGGTATCGGTTGCCAGTCAAGGCGGGAAAGCGCGGGCGGAAAAGCTAAGCGCCAAGCGTAAGGCAGAAATTGCGACCAGTGCCGCAAGGGCTAGATGGCAAACTCGCGTTGCTCCTTCTGAAAAAGAAGATTCTTAGCATCTTCGTCAATCATGCCGCTTGTATGCCATTGATGATCACGTAGGGCTGCATCATTGGGTCGGCAAAGCGAAACATTTGCTGCCGGTCACCGCCTCTCCTTGAGAGAATTTTGCCGCCATCGTCTCCACTAAAGCGGCGGAGATGCTTTTCGAAGTGAGCAATTCTGCGTCTATCTTTCATAATAGCGCTAAGTGGTTCAATTAAATCAGCGGCTTTGAAAAACCCCTCGTCGTCGCTTTTTGCCAGCGCACAGGCGAGTAGGGTTTCTTTCAAGTTGTTTTTCTGGTTCGTTCTGGTCGCTTCGCCATATGCGTCGCGAAACGATACTGCGGTGTCTTCGATAAACTGCTTCATAGCTTCTGCGACATCACCGTTATTTATATTTAGGCGACGTGTTTTAATGGCATTTAGTGCCGCAAGCTTCGATAGGGTTTGCGTGAAGAAGGGCAATCCTCGCGATAGGATCACAACCGTCCAGATCGCATCGTTGCTGAATGTCATCGGAGTTTGTCGGATTCTTTGGTGGATTATTTCACGAAGTTCACTTTCCGACATCCTGTGGAGCGGAACATCAACCAGAGCGCGCCCGATCGAGGCATGGTCCGCTATCAATTCTGATATATTCTCAGCCACTCCAACAATTATTACAGTTGTGTGAACAGCAAAATCATAAAGCTCCTTTACTATGTTAGCCATCAAAACCTTGGTATCGCCGTCGGTAACCTTGTCGTACTCGTCAAAAATTATAATCGGCAAAGCATTTGGATTTATTTTCTGTAGTTCACGACGAACCTGTGACGGAGTGATCGCCGTAAAATTGGTGTCGAAATTGACATAATCGGGGCGCCCCCGAGAAATGCCCATCGCCTTCAACTCCTCAAGACCTCTAATCCACACGGATGAGAAATCATCGTGCGGTCCGCATTGGACGCGCGCTACTATGAAGCTTTGAAGGGTTGTTCCGTACCTCTTCCAAAAGATGTTGGACAATGAGGTTTTGCCAACTCCGCGCTCCCCGAAAAGAACGACATGCTTTGCCCGCTCCATTACCGTCTGGAGCATTTTATTTACCTCCTTAGAGCGCCCCGCGAACAACTGCTCTTCATCAACAGGGGCTCCGTCAAACAGGCGCTGGATTTCGAATTCCAACATCATCCATTCATCGGAGGTCTGGGGCTTTGGCTTTTGCGTCGCCTTCGGCTTCGTTGCCATAAGCGTCTCCTTCGCGGCGGGAATCACAACATTGGTATGACTAACACGACAAAAGGTATGACTAATAGCAAAAAAGGTCTGACTAGCGTCCGCGATGGACGATCTTTGCGAGAAGATGGACGCCGTTGCGCCCAAGCCGGGTAAGCGCGGCCCGTACAAGAAGCAGCCTAGCTAAACTCGTAGGCGCACTTGCCGTGGTCTTTATGATGCGGGTCGAAGAACACGATGCGAAGGCAATTAAGTTCGCGGACGCCGTAAATACGTGTTCCTTGATCGAGCCTGAGAGAGAACAGCGTATCCGCGTGAATGTTTCGCGCTTCTAGCCGAGCTTGAACGTCCTTCTTGAACTTGTCCCTGGCTATGTGGTGGTTATTGTTCCCGGATGATCGCCCGCCGCTGGCTTTTAAAATTTCGTCCCATGTCATCGATTCAAAATTGGCCAAGTGGTCTTCAATATGGCCTCTGACATTGGCTATGTGCGACAGGCAAGACTCGTGACCAAACGGACCGTCCCAATCAAAATCACTGAACCGCCAAACCGGCTTCATCTTTAAGTAGGAGTCAGGGTCCGATCCAATCCGAACGGATTCGCCACCGGGTTTCTTCTTGATTTTCGGTTTGGCCATTTCAGGTCAAAGAGGCATAATATCGCTGCATTGCTGAAACCGTGATTTCAACCTTGCTTCTCTCGCCCGGCCTCGCTCCCCGTCTTGCATCCAGCCAAGGGTCTTCCGTATGTGTGAGATCGCTGAGCCATTGTGCAGACTTCCCGCCGTAAAACTTCAATACGTTTTTAACGGTTCGCCGCTCACGCTTGTCCAATTCCTCGGCGTCACCACGAGCAATCTTTGTGACCTTGAATTCGCTGGCGTGTTCGCGCCACAAGGCGGGACAGACAGGACCGTCCTTCCAAGCCTCGATTTTCTCTCTGAAAAGAGTGTGGTCGGCCCACACGGTATGCCAAGCCTGGGAATAGTAAACAAGCTTTTGCAACTTCATGGCCGACAGATCACCCATCTCTTCCAAGATAAATTGGGCGACGTCGAAAACATTGGCCATTTTTGTCTGCTCCTTCTTCGGCATTCCAGCCGAAGAAGCTCCCCCCGAGCTTCGAATCGGCACACTATGCCTAATGTGCGATACGCACAATACGGGACTCTTGTGCGGCGCACAATGAACCGCCATGCAGACTTATGACAGCTTCAGGATGCGCCGCGAACCTAAAGGAACCGTTCACGGCCAAGCCGGTTCCAAATTTCAAACTGAGACACTACCGGATTGACCGAAGCCTTCCCCTTTGTCATCCACGGGCGGAGCAAGGAGCGGAGCGACGCAGCGCAGACCATAGGATGACGAAGCGATGGGCGTTTCCGCCAAGGCGTCAACGCAAGGAGCTACCGGCTTACTTCCCGAGCTCGATCGATCGCAACCGCGCAGCCTCAACCGCCTCGGTGAGAAGGTGCGTCAGCCGGTCCTCGCCCATCAGCACGGCCAGCGCTGCTGCCGTCGTTCCGTTGGGACTCGTGACCTGCTGGCGCAGCACACCTGGTTCCTCGCCGCTTTCGGCGGCAAGCGAGGCAGCGCCGTAGACGGTCTGCATGGCGAGCAGCTTGGCGGTCGCTGTCGGCAGGCCGGCCTTCTCGGCGGCCACGGTCAGCGCCTCGATGAAATGGAAGATGTAGGCCGGCCCCGATCCGGACACAGCGGTCACCGCGTCCATCAGGCCCTCGTCGTCGACGGTGGTCACTTCGCCGCTTGCCGACAAAAGATCGGCGACGAAACGCTTGGTGTCGTCGGAAACCAGCTTGTTGGAAAACACCACCATCATACCCTTGCCGATCGCTGCCGGCGTGTTGGGCATGCAGCGCACGACCGGTGCACGGTTGCCCAGGATGTCCTCGAAGGTGGCGGTAGGCGTGCCGGCGGCGATGCTGACATAGGTGGTGCGGCCATCGGCGAAGCGCTTGTAGTCGGCGGTGACATCGCGGATCACCTGCGGCTTCACCGCGATGACGACGAGATCGGGCACGGCATCGGCCGGAATGCCATCGGCATCGGCTGATGCGGCGCAGCCCAACGCTGCGGCACGATTGCGCAGATCGGCATTGGGCTCGACCACGAAAACCGCCGACGGCGCAAGCTTGCCGGATTTCAGCCAGCCCGAGAGCATGGCGTAACCCATATTGCCGCAGCCGGCGAGAACAAGCCTGATCGTCATCGAAAGCCTCCGAAGCAACGCCTTCACATAGACGCTGACTGTTCCGTGGGGAAGCCCCCGTCAGGACGAACGGGAGATCCGTGCCGCGATCGGGATCATGCAATGCCATCGGCCGCAGCGTGTTTTGCAAATAGATGCAACTACAGAGGGAAACCGCACCGTCGGCGCGAAAAAATTAACCTTTCGTTTTCCGTGCCTGTTTAGCGTGGCTTAACGAATGGCCAATCGCTGTTCGCGGGTCGCAAGGGGTAAAGTTCCAGACGATGGTCGACAGGGAAAACCGCGAAGACTGGAAGCGCGAGCGCTCGTTGCTGGCGCTTGGCCAGGCTGTGCGTGGCGACGAACCCGACGCATCCCTGGTCTCGATCGGAGACCGGGCGGACCCGTCATGGCGCGAGGATGCCGCCACGCGTCATCGTCTCGCCCGTTCACAACGCGAAACGCCGACGAACCCGAAGCTGTCGCGTGCAACAGGCGGGTATCAGGCTGGCCACGAGCCGGCCTCGTCGATGAACCATGCGCAAGCCACGCCACAGCCACAGACACAGCCCGGCCGGATCCGAGCGTTGCTGTCGTGGCTGCACAAGGCCGTGTCCCGCAAGCCGGTCCCGGAGGAGCCCTTCGATACCCACGGTTGGGTATCCGCTGAAAACGCGATATCAACGCAAGATCCGACGTACTCTCCCTATTCGCAGTCGGCGCCGGCCATTGCGCCTCGGCAGCCAGTTCCCGCTGCTTACCCGCCGCCTTTCCAGCCCGGCGGCCATTCTCCCTTTCCGCCGCAGATGGCGCAGCCGCCTCAGCCTCCGCACATGGTGCCGCCGCGAGCGTATTCGGGCCCGCAACTCTATCCCTACGCGCAGCCTTTGGCCTACATACAGCAGCCGGACTATCCACGTCCGCAATCTACGTCGGCCCCCAATGCCGGCCAGCCCTCCTATCCGCCTCAGCCTGCCCCTGCGCCTCCGCCCTTCCCGCCGCAGCAGTCATCCCAGCCTCGCCAGCCATCGGTAGAGGCGCGGCAGGCCACGGAGGATGTCGAACCGCAAGCGCCGATCGAGGAAATCCGCGCCAGCCTGCGCGAATTCCGTGAAGCGGTCCGCGAACTCACCGAGAGCCGCGCGCGTCGCCGGTACTTCTGAGCCACAAAATTCTTCGCCGTGTCGTACAAAAGCATGCCGGTTTCGCGTAAACGGCATGGGACGGCGCTTTGGCGGGATTGCGTGTGGGAATTTTCGTGAAGATGCCACGCTGTTAAAGATCAGAAAGCGCGTCGCGTACCCAAGCGCCGCGCGTGGGCATTTTTGTGTTGAGGGGGGTGCAAGGCCGAAGTGATTGATGGGAAGAGCGTTGCCGAAGACGTGGTGCGGACGGTCAAGATCCTGACCGCCGAGCTTGTCGCCAAAGGCAAGGCCAAGCCCGGTCTTGCAGTGGTCATCGTCGGCGAGGATCCGGCCAGCCAGGTCTATGTCGCTTCCAAATCGCGCACCGCGAAGGAATGCGGCTTTCATTCAGTGCAGCACACGCTGTCGGCCGAAACCTCGGAACCGGCATTGCTGGAGATCATCGGCGACCTTAACGCCGATCCGGCCATCAACGGCATCCTGGTGCAGCTTCCGCTGCCGGCCCATATCGATGCCGGCAAGATCATCCAGACCATCGCGCCGGAAAAGGATGTCGACGGCTTCCATTTCATCAATGTCGGCAAGCTCGGCACCGGTGAACTCGAGACTGCCTTCGTGCCCTGCACGCCGGCCGGCTCGATGCTTCTGATCGAGCGGGTGCGCGGCAAGGATTTGTCCGGCCTCAATGCGGTCGTCGTCGGCCGCTCCAACATCGTCGGCAAGCCGATGGCCAACCTCCTGCTTGCCGCCAATTGCACCGTCACCATCGCCCACAGCCGCACCAAAGACCTGCCGGCACTTGCCCGCACCGCCGACATTCTGGTCGCGGCCGTCGGCCGGCCGGAGATGATCAAGGGCGATTGGGTGAAGCCTGGCGCCACCGTCGTCGATGTCGGCATCAACCGCATTCCCGCACCAGAGAAGGGCGAGGGCAAGTCGCGCCTCGTCGGCGACGTCGCCTATGCCGAAGCGGCCAAGGCCGCCGGAGCCATCACGCCGGTTCCCGGCGGTGTCGGGCCGATGACCATTGCCATGCTGATGGCCAATACGTTAGCCTCGGCCTACCTTGCGGC
The DNA here is from genome assembly GCF_040323235.1 of Mesorhizobium sp. M0051. Classification (NCBI taxonomy): domain Bacteria; kingdom Pseudomonadati; phylum Pseudomonadota; class Alphaproteobacteria; order Hyphomicrobiales; family Phyllobacteriaceae; genus Mesorhizobium; species Mesorhizobium sp. M0051. Next base: position 60,929 of record NZ_JAMYUT010000032.1, on the reverse strand, counting down.
CGGATTGAAACGGCCGTCCTTCTGACCGCCAGAAAGCCGCAGCTTTGCCGAACTCCACTATTCCCCCGGAACGGCCGGTCATGACTGATCCCGTTCAAGGCGGCCGGCAGTTCGCTTTCCTGCTGGTCGACAAGTTCTCCATGTTCTCGCTGGCCGCGGCGATCGATACATTCCGGTCGGCGAACCGGTTGCTCGGCCGCGACTTCTACGGCTGGACCACGGTGTCGGCCGATGGCGATCCGGTGATGGCCTCCAATGGCCTGCCGCTCAAGATCGACTATGCCGTTGCCGACCTGCCGCCGGTCGACATCCTCTTCGTCTCGGTCGGGCTGACGACGGAATTTCCCGGCAAGAGCAAGGTGCTGGCGGCACTGCGCAGCTGGGGCCGGCGCGGCAATGCGCTCGGTGCCTTGTCGGTCGGCTCCTATCTGCTGGCCGAGGCCGGCCAACTCGAAGGCTATCGCTGCACCATCCATTGGGAAAACCGCGCCGGCTTCGTCGAACGCTTCCCCGACATCAACTGCACCGGCAACGTCTTCGAGATCGACCGCAAGCGCTACACCTGCGCCGGCGGCACCACCTCGATCGACCTGATGCTGGAGATCGTGCGCGGCGATTTCGGTTCGAATCTCGCCAATGGCGTCGCCAACCAGTTCCAGCACGAACGCATCCGCTCGGCCGGCGACCGCCAGCGCGTCGGTCCGGAACGAGACCTGACCGGCAAGTCGGAGAAGCTCAGGCGCATTGTCGAACTGATGGCAGACCACCTCGACGAGCCGCTGTCGGCCGTGCAACTGGCCAAGTCCGCCGGCCTGTCGGTGCGCCAGGTCGAGCGGCTGTTCCTGCGCCATCTCAGCGTCACCCCCGGCCGCTATTACATGCGGCTGCGGCTGGAGCGGGCGCGCGAATTGTTGCGCCAGACCAACATGCCGATCCTCGACGTGGCGATCGCAACCGGCTTCACCTCGCATTCCTACTTTGCCCAGAGCTACCGGCTGCAATTCGGCAGGCCGCCCTCGGAAGAGCGCCGCACGACCTACTGAGCGGTTTTTCGCTTCCGTTGAAAAGTTCGGTATTCGGCCCCGGCACCGGGCCGGCGGAGCATCAAACGAAAAACCCGCCTGAGCGGCGGGTCACCGGCGCAAATCAGCACCATGGGCGAATATGTACCATAGCTGAGGGCACTGAGTCAAGAAAAAATTCCTATCGTGAAAAACTACCGGCACTGCCGACACCGCCGAACAGGATGTCGTCAGGTCTTTTGTTACGCTGAGTTCGGAGCCCTACGCACCGGCACCGACTTGTGTCCCGGCGCCGCGTCAAATAGCTTGCCGCCCGGATCAGGGGCGGATTGAGGAGATTTCGATGGCGGGACTTGCACGGGGCGTCGCTGCGGCGATCCTCCTTTTGTCGATGACCACGTTCGGCTTCGCCGCAAACAAGGTCATCGTTATCCTCGACGCCTCCGGCTCGATGTGGGCGCAGATCGACGGCAAGCCCAAGCTCGAAATCGCCCGCGAGTCGCTACGAACGGTGCTTCAATCGGTCCCCGTCGACGACGAAATCGGCTTCATGGCCTATGGCCATCGCGAAAAGGGCAGCTGCGACGACATCCAGTTGATCGTGCCGCCACAGGCAGGTTCGGCCAGTGCCATTTCGGCGGCCGCCGACAGCTTGAAATTCCTCGGCAAGACGCCCCTGACCTCTGCGGTCAAGCAAGCAGCCGAGGCGTTGAAATATACCGAGGACAAGGCGACCGTCGTGCTCATCACCGACGGTCTCGAAACATGCGGTGGCGACCCCTGCGCGCTTGGCAAGGAGCTTGAAGCATCCGGCGTCGACTTCACCGCCGATGTCGTCGGTTTCGGCCTCACCGCCGACGAAGGCAAGCAGATCGCCTGCCTCGCCGACAACACCGGCGGCAAATACATCCAGGCCTCCGACGAGAAGGCGCTGCAGGAGGCGCTTGTCGAGACCGTGGCGGCACCCGCTCCAGAACCGGCTCCCGCTCCGGCGCCTGCGCCCGCACCGGAGCCCGCGAAACCGGAATTCAATTTTCAGCCGACGGTGGTGATGGCCGAAGGTGGCGAGCCGATCACCGACGGCAACGCCTGGGAGATCTACAAGGCGAATGCCGATGGCTCGCGCGGCGATTCCATCACCACCGAATATGGCGCCTACAAAGGCAGTCTCGAGCCGGGCGACTACGTCGTCGTGGCGCGCGACGACGAGGCCAAGGTGGAGCAGAAATTCAAGATCGAGGCCGGCCAGGTCTACAAGCCGCTGTTCACCTTGAACGCAGGCACCATGCTCATTCATCCGCGGCCGAGCCAGGGCGCCGATATCAGTGAGGCGGCCAGCCTCAATTTCGTTTATCCGGGCGGCAGCACCACCCACTATGGCGACACCAAGATCATCGTGCCGGCGGGCGAACAGAAGGTCACGGTCCAGATCGGCGCCGGCAGCGTCACCGAAACCATCCAGCTCGCCGCCGGGCAGAAGATCGAGAAGGACGTCATCGTCGGCGTCGGCCATATCGTGCTCAACGCTTTCTATGTCGCCGGCGGTGACAAGGCCGACAGTTCCGGCCTCGGCTTCGAGATCGTCAAGGCGAAGAAGAAAATCGACGGCACGCGTGACAGTGTCGAGCATTCGTATGGACCCGACAGCAAGTTCTGGCTGCCGCCGGACGACTATGTGGCGGTCACCACGCTTGACCTGGCGGTCGTCGAGCAGCCGTTCAGCGTCAAGGTCGGAGATATCACGGACATCAAGGTGCCGCTCGATGCCGGCGTCCTGGCGATGTCGGCGTCCGGTGCCTATTCGATCGAGATCCTGTCACCGAAAAAGGACATAGAGGGTAAGCGCAAGGCGCTTGGCCTGAACTATGGCGATACCTGGCAGCAGACCGTTCCGGCCGGCGACTATGTGGTCGTCCGCCACATGTCCGATGCAGGCCATGACAAGGAAATGCCGGTGACGGTCAAGGCCGGCGAACGGAGCGAAATTACCGTTACGCCGTGACCACCATTTGACCGTAGCAAAAAGGGCGGCCAAGCGCCGCCCTTTTCATGCACAGAACGGTGATTCCATCACGCCGTGCCGAAGGCGCTGGCGCCATGGTCGGCGCGGCCGACCAATTGGCGGAAGCCAGCGAACAGCTCGCGGCCGAACCCGAACTCGTTGCCTATGAGATCGGCATCCGCCGTCCGGCGCAAGGCGAAGTCGCCGGCCGGCACCAGCACCTCAAGTGTCCCGGCCTCGGCGTCGAGCCGGATGATGTCGCCTTCGTGGATCCTGGCGATCGGCCCTTCCTCGACTGCTTCCGGCGTTACATGGATCGCCGCCGGCACCTTGCCGGAGGCGCCCGACATGCGCCCGTCGGTGACCAGCGCCACGCGCTGGCCGCGATCCTGCAGGATACCGAGCACGGTGGTCAGCTTGTGCAGTTCCGGCATGCCGTTGGCCTTCGGCCCCTGGAAGCGGACGACGGCGATGAAATCACCGGTCAGCGTGCCCGCCTTGAACGCCTCGTTCAACCCTTGCTGGCTGTCGAAGACCTTGGCCGGCGCCTCGATGATGCGCCGTTCCGGCTTCACCGCGGAAGTCTTGATGACGGCGTGGCCGAGATTGCCCGAGAGCACCTTGAGGCCGCCGGTCGCCTGGAAAGCCTTGCTGAACGGCGCCAGCACTTTCTCGTCGCCGCTTTTGCGCGGCGAGGCTTCGCGCACCACGCTGCCGTCGGCACCGAGCTTTGCCTCGACCGCGTAGGGCCGCAAGCCTTCGCCCCACACCGTCTGCACATCCTCGTGCAGGATGCCTTCGTCGAGCAGTTCGCGGATCAGGAAGCCGAGCCCGCCGGCGGCGTGGAAATGGTTCACGTCGGCAAGACCGTTGGGATAGACCCGCGCCAGCAGGGGCACCGCTTCCGAAAGGTCGGAAATATCCTGCCAGGTGATGGCGATGCCGGCCGCCGCCGCCATGGCGATCAGGTGGATGGTGTGATTGGTCGAGCCGCCGGTGGCGTGCAGGCCGACGACGCCGTTGACGATCGAACGCTCGTCGATCATCCGGCCGGCCGGCGTATAGGCATTTCCGAGCGCGGTGATCGCCAGCGCCCGCTTCGTCGCCTCGCGGGTCAGGGCGTCACGCAGCGGCGTGCCGGGATTGACGAAGGAAGCGCCCGGCGTGTGCAGGCCCATGATCTCCATCAGCATCTGGTTGGAATTCGCCGTGCCGTAGAAGGTGCAGGTGCCCGGCCCATGGTAGGACTTGGACTCGGCCTCCAGCAGTTCGGCGCGTCCGGCCTTGCCCTCGGCATAGAGCTGGCGGACCTTGGCCTTTTCATCGTTCGGCAGGCCAGTGGTCATCGGTCCTGCGGGAATGAACACCGCCGGCAGATGGCCGAAGGTCAGTGCGGCGATCACCAGGCCAGGCACGATCTTGTCGCAGACGCCGAGATAGACGGCGGCGTCGAACATGTTGTGCGACAGGCCGATCGCTGCGGCCATGGCGATCACGTCGCGCGAAAACAGCGACAGCTCCATGCCGGGCTGGCCTTGCGTAACGCCATCGCACATCGCCGGCACGCCGCCGGCGACCTGGGCGATGCCGCCGGCCTCGCGTGCCGCGTCCTTGATCAGCGCCGGAAAGGTCTCGAACGGCTGATGCGCCGAGAGCATGTCGTTATAGGAGGTGATGATGCCTAGGTTTGGGACCTTATCCGCACCCAGCGCCAGCTTTTCCGAGGGACTGCACACCGCAAAGCCGTGGGCGAGATTGCCGCACGACAGCACGGCCCGGTTGGCGGTGCGGTTCGACGCCTCGGCGATGCGGCTAAGATAACGCTCGCGGCCTGGCTTTGAACGCTCGCGGATGCGTTCGGTGATGGCTTCGATGTCGCGTCTGACGGTCATGGTGTCGGTCCTTTCAGGCGAGGTCCCGGAACACAATCCGGCTGTCCGCCGGGACCCTCAGTACGTTCAAATCAGGGCGCCCAGAAAATCTCCACGGGCTTACGCGCGGCGTCGAGCACGGCGCGGATTGGTTTTCGCGGTCCGGGCGCGACCGCGCCGTCGAAGGCGGTGCGCTTGTCCTCGCCCTCGATGTGCACCGCGATGAAGCCGGCATCGACGATGCGCGCCAGCGACAGGGTCAGCCGCGGCTCGCCCGCGCTCGCCGCACGAACCGGCAGCACGATCCTGTCGCAGGACGGGTCGAGCAATCTTGCCAGGTCGTCGGCATCGGGAAAGAACGAGGCGGTATGGCCGTCCGGCCCCATGCCGAGCACGACGACGTCGAGCGGCCAGGGCAGCGACTGCAGTGCTGCGTTGTCGGACGCCGCCGCGTCCTCGATGTCGGTGGCTTCGTGATAGAGAGGCACGAAACGTGCCGCCTTGGCCGCGTTCTGCAAGAGATTTGCGGCCACCAGCCCGGCGTTGGAACGTGGCGAGGAGGCCGGCACGAAGCGCTCGTCGACCAGCGTCACGATCACCTTGTCCCAGGCGATCGGTATCGCCGAAAGAGCGGCGAAGAACTTTGCCGGCGTGGTGCCGCCGGAGACGGCGAGCAGCCCCGTGCCGCGCTCGGCGATGGCCTTGGTCAGGCGGCCGGCGACATGACCGGCAAGGGCGGCCGCCAATTCCTGGCGCCCGGCGAAGCCGTTCCAGCTGTAGGCGGCGCTGTTCAATTGCTCTCGTGCCATGTCCGCCCGTCACGTTCGATCAGTGCGATGGAGGCCGAGGGTCCCCAGGTGCCTGCCGTATAGCCCTGCGCCTCTTGTCTGGCGCTTTCCCAGGCGTTCTGGATCGGGTCGATCCACTTCCACGCCGCCTCGACTTCGTCGCGGCGCATGAACAGGGTCTGGTTGCCACGGATGACATCCATGATCAGCCGCTCATAGGCATCCGGCGCGCGGCCATCGAAGGATTGCGCGAAGCTCATGTCGAGCGAGATCTGGCGCAGCCGCATGCCGCCCGGACCCGGATCCTTGATCATGATGAACTGCTTGACGCCTTCGTCCGGCTGCAACCGGATGACCAGTTGGTTGGCGAAGATCGGACCGGCGCTGTCACCGAAGATCGAATGCGGGATCGGCTTGAATTCGATGACGATTTCCGAAACCCGTGTCGCCAGCCGCTTGCCGGTCCTGAAGTAAAACGGAACGCCCGCCCAGCGCCAGGTGCCGATCTCGGCCTTGATGGCGACGAAAGTTTCGGTGTTGCTGTCGTGGGAAAGCTCCTCGACATAGCCTTTTACAGCTCCGCTGGCCGAGGCGCCGGCGCGGTATTGGCCACGCACGGTGTGCTTCGGCGCCTCGTTGCCGTTGATGCGCTTCAGCGCCCGCAGCACCTTCAGCTTCTCGTCGCGCACCGCGTCGGCGTCCATCGAAGACGGCGCTTCCATGGCGACCAGGCACAGCAGCTGCAGCATATGGTTCTGCACCATGTCGCGCAGTGCGCCGGCCTTGTCGTAATAGGTGACGCGGTCTTCCAACCCCACTGTCTCGGCGACCGTGATCTGCACATGGTCGATATGGGCGGAATTCCACAGCGGCTCATAGAGCGCGTTGGCAAAGCGCAGCGCCATCAGGTTCTGCACCGTCTCCTTGCCGAGATAGTGGTCGATGCGGAAGATCTGGCTTTCGTGGAAATCGTCGCCGACCAGATCGTTGAGCGCTCGCGCTGACGCAAGGTCGCGGCCGATCGGCTTCTCCAGCACGATGCGGGAGTTCGGCGTGATCAGATTGTGCTCCTTCAGCTTGTGAGAAATATCGCCGAACAGCGCCGGCGCCACCGCCAGGTAGAAGGCACGGATACGGTCGCTGTCGCCGATCGCCTTCGTCAATTTGTCGAAGCCGGCGCCGGTCGTTGCATCGGCCGAGACATAGGATAGCCGCGCCAGAAAGGTCTTCAATTCATTGGCGTCGATATCGGCCGGTTTGACATGCTCGGAGATCGCCTGCTTGGCGAAGGCCTGGAATTCCTCATCGCTCATTTTCGATCGTGATGTGCCGATGATGCGCGTCGGCTCCGAGAACTGATGGTCGCGCTGCCGATAGTAGAGAGACGGCAAAAGCTTGCGTTCCGACAGATCGCCGGTGCCGCCGAAAATGATGAAGTCGAAAGGGTCGACGGGGATGATCTGGCTGGTCATGGTCTATCCGCTCTGACGCCGGTCGCAAGTACGCGGCTGATATAATCTAATCGATTTAAATTTTCCAGTGCCATGGTGTCACATCTGGGTGTATGCGCCTGCCCCTTGACAGTCCGATGACCCTGGAGGCTTGTCGACAGGCGCGGCTCCGGAAGCCCTTCGCAGTTGCAGCATAGAGCGGGATCGAGGCGAAAGCCAAAGGAGAAATCGGCGATGGCCGCACATCTTTCAACCAACCTGTTCAGCAGCCGCGGCATTGCGTGGATGTGTATGATCGGCGTGACTGTCGATCATCACCAAGCATGAGCGGGAAAAAAATGCGTCTGGAAAACAAGGTTGCCGTCATCACCGGTGCTGCGTCGGGCTTTGGCGAGGGTATGGCCAGGCGCTTTGCCGAGGAGGGCGCCAGGGTTGTCATCGCCGATCTCAATGGCAAGGGTGCGGAGCGTGTCGCCGGCGAGATCGGTGAAGCGGCGATCTGGACCCAGACCGATGTTTCGCTGCGCTCCGAATTCGACGAGATGGTCTATGCCACGAAGAGCGCCTTCGGCCGCATCGACATTATGGTCAACAATGCGGGCTATACCCATCGCAACGGCGACATGCTCAATGTCGACGAGGAAACCTTCGATCTGATCACATCAGTCAACATGAAGGCGATCTATCACGCAGCGCTTGCCGTGGTGCCGATCATGGAGCGGCAAGGCGGCGGCGTCATTTTGACCACGGCCTCCACCGCGGGTCTGCGGCCGAGGCCCGGCCTCACCTGGTACAATGCGTCGAAAGGCTGGGCGATCTCCGCCACCAAGTCGATGGCGGTGGAACTGGCGCCGAAGAAGATCCGCGTCAACTGCCTCTGCCCGGTTGCTGGCGAGACCGGCATGCTGGAGAAATTCATGGGCGCCGACACACCTGAAATCCGCGAGAAGTTCCGCGCATCGATCCCGCTCGGCCGGCTTTCGACGCCGCTCGACATTGCCAATGCCGCACTCTGGCTGGCCTCCGACGAAGCCGCATTCATCACCGGTGTGGCGCTGGAGGTCGATGGCGGCCGCTGCATCTGATAGCCTGCCGTATGTCGCCAACATGCCCACGCCGAGCAGTGGGAGTCAGGCGCCGGTCTTGATGTAGGTCTTGTAGACCCAGCCGGTCTTGCCGTTATAGATGATCTGGCACCATTGCTTGCAACTCATCACCTGAACCGAGGTTCTGGCCGGCACCGTGGCGATGGCGGCGGCATTCTTCTTCGGGCCGCTCCGCATGGTCACGGGTCTCAGGATACGCCCTGTTCCGGCGGCTGCGACCTTCCCGGGCTTCGCCTTGGCCTGGCTGCCGTCGTCAGCGGCCGTTGGCTGCTGTGGCGGCACCTGCGGCTGCACCGCGGGGATAGCGGCGGTTTGTGCGCCATCGGGATGGCTACCCGCCGCCGCGGGGGGGGCGGCAACCTTGGCAAGTTCAGCGGTGGCATCGGTATCGGCTGCCGGCTGCGCGAATGCCGCCGCCGGCTTGTCCGGCGTCTGTTCAGCCTGGTTCGCCACTTGGCTGGGAGCAGTCGAATCGGAGGCGACCTTCGGCTGCGGTCCGGTCCAGCGCGGATCATTGGCCTTGAGTGCGGGGATGGCTTCCGCTGCTGCCACGGTCGGTGAAACCGCGTCGGACTTGCGCGCCTGCGGCACGGTTGTCGCGGCGACTGCAGCCCCCACCGGGGCTATTTTCGTCGTCTTCACCGGAATGGCTGGAATTGTCTGCTCAGGGCTTGCTGACGCTTGCCTGTCGCTGGCCGGTAATGCCAGCCATAGCGCCACGGCGGCGACGCCAAGCAGTGCTGCGGTGCCGATTGCGGCGATCACCAGATGCGAGTTCGAACGGACTTCCTGCCAGAACGACGGCCGCATGTCGTATCCGAACTGCATGGCAAAGCGCCGACGTTCCGGCGTACCGAAACTGAAGGGCTCTTTCACTCTTGCCACCTCCATAAGTGGGCCAATGTTCTTTCGATCGAATGCCAAGAACCTGGCGAAAGATCTGCATCGGTCCCAAGAAACCAAAGCGGGCAAGCCCGCAAAATTCCCCATCAGTCGCCCACAACCGGCATCTTTTGCCGGCGATTGTGGCATCACTACGCCTTCCCACCCGATTCTGCACCTTTGAGGGGGATTCCGCAATGTGCCGCTACGGCAACAAATATTACAGTAATATTACATGAATTCAGCGCGATCCTGTCCAGTCCGAACGCAATCCCGAAAAGTGGGAACAACCCTAAATCCTGTCCCGCAGAGCAAACCAGTTGAGCGCCAGGAACAGCAGCGGCGTACGAAAGCGCCGTCCGCCGGGGAAGGGCGGGATTTTCAGATCCTCGATCAGCTTCAGCCGGTCGCGGTTGCCCGCAACGGATTCGGCATATAGCTTGCCGAAGAAGTTCGACAGCATGACGCCGTGGCCGGAATAGCCGCCGGCCGAAATCACATTGGGCATCACTTCGCGCACGAAAGGCATTCTCGGCACTGTGATGCCGACATAGCCGCCCCAGCCATGCGTGATCTCGACGTCCCTGAGCGCCGGATAGAGTTCCGCGATCTGGCGACGGATGTGGATGTGAATATCCTTCGGATCGTTGACGCCGTAAATCTCGCGTCCGCCAAACAGCAGCCGCCCGTCTTTCGATCTGCGGAAATAGCGCACGACGAAGCGGGAATCATCGACCGACTCGCCGCCCGGCAACACGTTCGAGTCTGCTCCCAGCGGCACGGTTGCGCCGATGAATGAACCGATCGGCATGATGTGCGCCGCACTCACCGGCTCAAGCGTGCCGCCGTGGGCGTTGACCGCGATCAGGCATTTCTGCGCTGTCACCGTGCCTCTCGGCGTCGAAACCTTGACCTTGCCGCCACTGGAAACGATGCCGGTCGATGGCGTCCCCTCGAACAGCTGCGCGCCGGCAAGCGCTGCCACCCGCGCCGTCCCGATCACCATTTTCATCGGGTGGATGTGTCCAGTGCCGGTGTCGCGCGTCCCGCCAAAGTAGGCTGTCGATCCCAGCCGCTCCGCCGTCTCCCTGGCATCCATGAACGAGATATGCGGGTAGGAAAAACGGCTCGCCATGATCTCGGCATGTGCCTTGTAGTCGTCGACGTAGCGCGGCTTGTGCGCCACCGAGAGCTGGCCCGGCAGATAGTCGATGTCGATCTGGTTGGCAGCAGCGAATTCGAGGAGATGCGTCTTCGCCTCTTCGGCAAGATCGAACAGGGCCTTGGCGCGCGAAAAACCATACTCGGCCTCCAGCTCCTCTGCCCAGGAACGCTGGCCGGTGCCGAGCTGCCCGCCATTGCGCCCGGAAGCGCCGTCGCCGAAACGGTACGCCTCGATCAAAACGACATTCGTCCCTCCCTTGGCCAGATGCACCGCCGCCGACAGGCCGGTAAAGCCGCCGCCGATGATGACGACATCGCAGGTACGGTCGCCATCGAGCACGGGGTATTCAGGCCGCGGTCCGGCTGTGTCTTCGTACCAGGAGCGGCCGGGGGAGATCGGGGATTGGTAGGCCATGATGCGGTTAAGACTCGGAGTTTTGGGGGGGGAAGCGAATGGCGAATAGGGAAGAATTGAAAAGTGAGGGTTGATCGAGACTGTGTCGCCCGTCTCATCATTTCTGTTCGCTATTCGCTAAACATTGAGCAACAAATACTCCCGTTCCCAGGGGCTGATCACTTCCATGAACGTCTCGAATTCGGCGCGCTTGATCGCCGCATAGGTCGCGGCGAAGGACTTGCCCAGATGCGCGCAGAGCTCCTTATCGCCCTCGAACAGGTCGACGGCTTCGAGCAGGCCACGTGGCAGGTCGATCTCGTCGGCATTGGCGGTCGTCAGGACGGGAGGTTCGGCCTTGATCTTCCTGGTGATGCCGATCAGCCCGCAGGCAAGCGATGCCGCCAAAGCCAGATAGGGGTTGGCGTCGGAGGAGGGGATGCGGTTTTCGACGCGCCGCGCCGCCGGATCCGAGCGTGGCACACGAAACGCCGTGGTGCGATTGTCATAGCCCCATTTGTTATTGACCGGCGCCGACGCCGCCTGTGTCAATCGCCGGTAGGAATTAACATAGGGCGCGAACATCACCAGCGCGTTCGGCACATGCTTCTGCATACCGCCGATGAAATGGAAGAAGGCGTCGGTTTCCGAGCCGTCGGCAGCCGAGAAGATGTTCTGTCCGGTCTTCTTGTCGATGATCGATTGATGGATATGCATGGCGGAGCCAGGCTGCCCCTGGATGGGCTTGGCCATGAAGGTGGCATAGATCTCGTGCTTCAGCGCCGCCTCGCGAATGGTGCGCTTGAACATGAACACCTGGTCGGCCAGTTCGATCGGGTCTCCGTGGCGCAGATTGATCTCAAGCTGGCCGGCACCTTCCTCGTGGATCAGCGTATCAATCTCCAGCCCCTGGCTTTCGGAGAAATGGTAGATGTCGTCGATCAGTTCGTCGAATTCGTTGACGCCGGCGATCGAATAGCCGGCGCCGCCGCCGATCGCGCGTCCCGAACGGCCGACCGGCGGTGTAAGCGGATAATCCGGATCGGGATTCTTGCGCACCAGATAGAATTCGATCTCAGGCGCCACCACCGGCCTCAGGCCGAGCTTGTCATAGGCGGCAACCACGCGCTTCAACACGTTGCGTGGCGTGAACTCGACCGAGCGGCCATCCTGGTGGACCAGATCGCAGATGACCGCGGCCGTCGGGTCTTCTTCCCAGGGCACCACCGTCAGCGTCGACAGGTCAGGCATCAGTTTGAGGTCGCCGTCGTCTTCCGGGTAATGGAAGCCGTTGCCGTCCTCGGGATAGCCGCCGGAAATCGTCGTCATGAAGACTGCCGATGGCAGGGCCAGCGATGTGTTGGAGGTGAATTTCTTCGATGGCATCATCTTGCCGCGGGCGACGCCTGCCTGATCAGGCGTGATGCACTCGATGTCTTCGATGCCGCGCCATTCCAGCCAGGCGCTGACTTCCTTCCAGTTCTTGACGCCCCGTTGGTTTTTCACGAAGGCAGGCGTGCGGGCACGTCCTCCGCGGCTCGACGGACGGACTTCCTTTTTTGCAGGCGGCATCATTCACCAGATTGGGTTGCGGATTGTGGAGTATAGCCGTGCCCTCCAATGGAAGGGAAGGGGAGCCGCGCCGGGCATTGGCTGACGCTGTTGAAAATCGCGCCAATCGGCTTAGTTTCCGCAATCCCGATCCCAATCGAGACCCCAATCTTAATCGAGAAATTGCATGCGGCACGACGACAAACTGACGACGATCGGCTTCGACGCCGACGACACACTCTGGCAGAACGAGCAGTTCTTCCGCCTGACGGAGAAGCGCTTTGCCGCCATGTTGGCCGACCATGGCGAAGCGGGGCACATCTCCGCGCGATTGTTGGAAGCCGAAAGGCGCAACCTTGCCGTCTATGGCTTCGGTATCAAGGGATTTACCCTGTCGATGATCGAAACAGCGATCGAGGTTACACAGGGCCACGTGCCGGCGGCGGTCATATCGGAGATTCTCGATACCGGCCGCGAGATGCTGAGCCATCCGATCGAGGTCTTGCCGCATGCGCGCGAGACTGTCGAAAAGCTTGCCGGCGCGTTCCGCCTTGTGCTGATCACCAAGGGCGACCTTTTCGATCAGGAGCGCAAGCTGGCCGGGTCAGGTCTGGGCGAATTGTTCGACGCGATCGAGATCGTCAGCGACAAGAATGCCGCCACCTATGACAGGATCTTCAGCCGGCATGGCGATGGTCCGGCAAAAAGCATGATGGTCGGCAATTCGCTGAAGTCGGACGTGGTGCCGGCCATCGAGGCCGGCGGTTGGGGTGTCCATGTGCCGCATGAACTGACCTGGGTGCTGGAGCATGTCGAGGCTCCGGTGGCCGAATCGAGATTCCGCCAGATATCCGATCTCGGCCAACTGCCCGGGCTGGTTGAAAGCATCGTGAACGCGGGCTGATCGCAGTAGTCGGCCATTGTTTTCCGTTTACGGGCGGGGAAACCGCCTACAACTCTTTCTGCAATCTAGCGGCCAACCAGGCGGTCGATCACCGGCTGCAGCCGTTCGGGCGTGATCGGCTTGGCGACCACGACATCGATGATATCAGACAGGCTCAGGCTCTCCGGCGAGCCATTCTTGGTCGAAAGCAGGATCACCGGTGGCAGCGATTTGCCCGAGGCCCGCCGCAACGCTCCGATGCTGGACATCAGGTCGTCGCAGTCCTTGTTGTCGGCACCGCCGTCTAGAACGACTGCGCCGGGAATGAGGGACCGTAAGATCCTCGCTGCCGTGTCGGGAGATTCCGAGATTGGCTTGAGCCCGGATCGCTCGACGATCTTCGAGATCACCACGCGATTGATGGGCGATTTGCCGACGACAAGCACCTGCGACGGATCGCGGATCGCCTCGGAGCTAGCGTCGCGCGGCGCCCGATTCAGATGTCTTGGAGTCTCGCCTTCGTGATTCAATGGGCACACAAGTCGGCCAAGAAGCTCGCCCCTATTTCAATGCAGAGTTGAATCTGGGGTGCAATTGGCGTGAGATCGTGGCTTATGTCAAGTTGAAATAAAAGACCCCGAGATCATGCCTGGGAGCAGTGAATTTCAAGCAACTCTACTGTACTGGACTGTCCACCGGGATGTCATGAAAGAAAATTCACCTGCACGGCGACCGCGCAGGTGAAAGGGCGGTTGCACGGATTGCGATCAGCCGTGGCTTTGTTGCGTGACGATCACCGGGATCAGCAGGTCGCCCCAGTTGCCGTCGCCGCCGTGATGGCGTGCCGAGCGCACGAGCTCCACCGAGACGCCCGCCTCGACCGCCTTCATCACCGATTGGTTGAGGCGGTGCAGATCGTTGGCCAGCATGCGGATCGTCGCTTGCTGGTCGACGCTCATCGTCGTGGACTGTTCCTCGGCGCGTTCCTTGACACGGCTTATCGATGCCATTGGTCTTCTCCTTGTGTCCCAAGCCCTGCTGGGCGTTTCCTCTGTACTTTGCAGCTCGCTATTCCGCTGCCGGTTTGAACTGCGCGTGCTCGGTGGACTCGTGCATGGCGGTGGTCGACGACCGGCCGCCGGTGATCGCCATCGACACGGCATCGAAATAGCCGGTGCCGACCTCGCGCTGGTGCTTGGTCGCGGTGTAGCCATTGGCCTCGGCCGCGAACTCCGCTTCCTGCAACTCGGAATAGGCCGCCATTTGCCGTGCCTTGTAGCCGCGAGCCAGTTCGAACATGCCGTAGTTGAGCTGGTGAAAGCCGGCGAGCGTGATGAACTGGAACTTGTAGCCCATGGCGCCGAGTTCCTTCTGGAACCTGGCGATCGTCGCGTCGTCGAGGTTCTTCTTCCAGTTGAACGATGGCGAGCAATTGTAGGCGAGCAGCTTGTCGGGGTGGTGCTTGCGCACGCCCTCGGCGAATTTCCTGGCCTGCGCCAGGTCAGGCTTCGAGGTCTCGCACCAGATCAGATCCGCGTAAGGCGCATAGGCGATGGCCCGCTCAATGCAGGGCTCGATGCCGTTGCTGACGTGATAGAAGCCTTCCACCGTACGCCCAGCGCCGTAGTCGACGAAAGGCTGGTCGCGCTCGTCGATGTCGGAGGTGAGCAGCTTGGCGGCTTCCGCGTCGGTGCGCGCGACGACCAGGGTCGGCGTGCCCATCACGTCCGCTGCCAGGCGCGCTGCGTTGAGATTGCGGATATGCGCCGCAGTCGGGATCAGCACCTTGCCACCGAGATGGCCGCACTTCTTTTCCGACGCCAGCTGGTCCTCATAGTGGACGCCAGCGGCGCCCGCCTCGATGAATGCCTTCATGATCTCGAAGGCGTTGAGCGGTCCGCCGAATCCGGCTTCCGCGTCGGCGACGATCGGCGCGAACCAGGTCTCGACCGAAAGCCCGTTGCCCTCGGACGTCTCGATCTGGTCGGCGCGCTGCAGCGTGCGGTTGATGCGCTTGACCAGCTCGGGCGCCGCATTGGCCGGATAGAGCGACTGGTCCGGATACATCGCAGATGCGGTGTTGGCGTCGGCGGCGACCTGCCAGCCCGACAGATAGATCGCCTTCAGCCCGGCGCGCACCTGCTGCATCGCCTGGTTGCCGGACATGGCGCCGAGCGCATTGACGAAGTCCTCCTCGTGGATGAGCTTCCACAGCCGGTTGGCGCCCATTTCGGCAAGGCTCTGGCGGATCTGCACCGAGCCGCGCAGCCGCTTCACGTCTTCCGCGGAATAAGGCCGTTCGATACCGTCGAAGCGACCTTCCGGCGCCGATGGGACGAGGTTGTAAAAATCAGTCATTGATCACTCCGAAGGATTACTGCATCCGTGTCCGGGCATCGATCATCGAGCGCGGGGTTTGACTGAATTTACATTGCGGCGCGAGATGAGCCAGTAGAATCAAGAAAATCGGCGAAATATAAGGGAAAACCTGTGTTGCGTTTGACAGGCGCACGCTGTAAATTTGTCATGATTGTAAAGAGCGGCGCATCGAGATTGTCGCGAACCTTGTGTAAATTCCTGTCAAGGACAGTCGATGGCTGACCAGAAGATATTTGCCGGGCCGCGCATCCGCCGCATCCGCAACGCCAAGGGCCTGACCCAGACGGCGATGGCCGAGGGGCTTGGCATTTCCCCGTCCTATCTCAACCTGATTGAGCGCAACCAGCGGCCGCTAACCGTGCAACTGATCCTCAAGCTGGCGTCCGTCTACAAGATCGATCCGCATGAGTTGCAGGGCGAGGCAAGGGGGTCAGTCGCCGCTTTGAAGGAGGTGTTCACCGATCCTCTGCTGGTCGGCGAGCTGCCGGGCGATCAGGAGCTGATAGAACTTGCCGAGGCGGCGCCCAACGCGTCCGCGGCGGTGATAAAGCTGTTTCGCGCCTATCGCGAACAGGCCGAGCGCCTGTCCGACCTCAACGAGCTTTTGGCGCGCGAGGGCCGGACGACCGCAGTTTCCGGTGCCCGCCTGCCGATCGACGAGGTGCACGAGATTTTCGAGCGCCGGCCGAACCATTTCGCAGCCCTCGAGGAGGAGGCCGCGGCGTTCACCTCGGTGCTTGATCCCGGCGACGATCTGTTCGGCGCGCTGAAGGCTTGGCTGAAGCGCGAATACGGCATCGTGGTCAAGGTGCTGCCGGTCGCCACCATGCCGAACTGGCGTCGCCGTTATGACCGCCACTCGCAGCGCATGTTCCTGTCCGAGCGGCTGTCGCCGTTCGACCAATTACGCGAAGTCGCGATGGAGGCCTGTCTGATCCGCATGACGGTCGCGGTCGCCGGCGAGATCCAGGCGCTCAAGCTGGCCACCGACGAGGCCCGCCGGCTCGCTCGCTTCGAACTTGGCCGTTATTCGGCGCATGCCTTGATGATGCCCTACCAGGCCTTTCACACGGCTGCCGTGCGTGCCCGTTATGATATCGATGTCCTGCGTTCGCGCTTCGGTGTCTCCTTCGAACAGGCGGCGAACCGGTTGACCACGCTGCAGCGGCAGGGTGCCTCGGGTGTGCCGTTTTTTATGCTGGAGGTCGACAATGCCGGCAACCGCTTCCGCAAGGCCGGGAGCCAGGGCTTTCCGCAAAGCCGCTTCGGCGGCGCCTGCCCCAAACTGCCCGTGCATGTCGCTTTCACCCAGCCCGGCCAGATCTTCGTGGAGGCGGTGGAAATGCCCGACGGCGCCGAGTTCCTGTGCATTGCTCGCACGCTTGAAGGACCGCAAGGCGCCTTCTCGGAGCGCCCGCGCCGCACCGCGCTGCTGCTCGGTTGCGACATCGGCTTTCGCGACGACATCGTCTATGGCGCGGCGCTGCCCGGTGCGGCAATCGCCGCAAAGGCCGGCCGCGTCGCGGCGACACCGGTCGGACCCGCCTGCCGGCTTTGCGAGCGCGTCGGCTGCCTGGCGCGCGCCGAGCCGCCGGTGACGCGTCCGCTCGGCCTCGACGAGATGGTAACGGGCCTGAGCGCTTTCGATTTCCAGTAAGTCATGACTGTTGGTCGCAGAACAATACAACGAAATGTGTGTATTTGTGAAAGATGCTAGCTGTCGATCGTGATGTAACAGTTACAATATTGCTCGAACATTGCCGGCAGGATATCAAAACGCAAGCTGCATATGGGTCGGGGGATCATTGATGGGCAAGACAGTTTTCTGGTTGAGTTTGGCGTTCGCCTTTTCGGTTGGCCCTGCCGCAGCGGAAAAGTCGTCGGCCTTCTTCAAGTCTTACCAACAGTACAACGACGCCGGCAAGGCATTCCTGGACAAGATCGATCCGAAAACCGGCGCGATAGACCTCGCCGAGGGCGTGCATCTTGACCTCAAGGACAAGTTCTACTTCCTGAACAAGAAGGACACGGCAGCCGTCCTGACCGAAGCTTGGGGCAATCCGCCCGGCTCCGGTGCCGATGCGCTCGGCATGATCTTTCCCGCGGCAAACGATCCCATTGCCGACAACAATTGGGGGATAGAGTTGCGCTGGGAGAAGATAGGATATGTCGACGATAGCGACGCCAACTCCATCGACTACGACGAATTGCTGCGCAGCATGCAGGCGGACACCTCGTCGGCCAATGACCAGCGAGTAAAGGACGGCTTTCAGCCCGTTACGCTGGTCGGTTGGGCCTCACCGCCTGTCTATGATGCGGTCAACAAGCGGCTTCACTGGGCCAAGGAATTGGAATTTGGCAGCGACGCGGTCCACACGCTCAACTATGACGTCCGCTTTCTCGGCAGGGAAGGCGTTTTTGTGATGAGCTACATCGCCACCGTGAAGCAATTGCCGGAAATAAAACAGAGCCTGGATGAGGTTCTAGATTTGGCGGACTTCGGCGCCGGCAAGACATACGCCGATTTCGTGCCAGGCGTCGATACGGTTGCAGCGGTAGGCGTTGGTGGGCTGATTGCCGGCAAGTTGGCGGCGAAGGCAGGCTTTTTGATCGTGGCTCTGGTTGCGTTGAAGAAGTTCGGTCTGATCCTGCTGGTTCCATTGGCCGGGCTCTGGCGCTTCATCCGCGGCAACAAGAGTACCTCATAGACTCTGTTGCGACGGTCTGGTTCGCCGTCCGGCTGAGACCAAGACGGCTTCTCAGTGCCCCAAACGGCAAATCGAACTGGCTCAGCCCCAGCGCGCATCTTTGCGTTACGCGAACAGGCCATCTTTTCGTCGTCCCTTGCGCATCGTCCCGTCCACAAAAGCCCGACAGTCGCGCCCATGACCGACACTGCATCATCGCCGATCCTTGCTTCATCGACCGCCTCGCGGCGCGACGAACGCGTCGGCATGCTTTTGGTGTTCCTGTCGGCACTGATGTGGAGTTTCGGCGGCACCATCGCCCGCTTCATCACTGTCGGCGATAGCTGGACGGTTGTTTTCTGGCGTTCTGTCTGGGCAGCGGCTTTCCTGATCTGCTTCATGGTCTGGCGCGACGGCTGGCGCGGCATGTCGAAAATGTTCCGCGACATGGGTCTGCCCGGCCTTGCCGTCGGCGTCTGCTTCGCCACGGCATCGACCGCCTTTGTCGTGGCACTTGCCTACACCACCGTGGCCAATATCCTGTTGATGCAGGCCGGCGTGCCGTTGCTGGCGGCGCTGTTCGCCTGGGCGTTGTTTCGTGAAAGGGTGGGTGTCGCGACCTGGCTGGCCATCGCTGCCGTCATCGCCGGCGTCGCCATCATGGTGTCGGAATCGCTTGATGGCGCCGTCTCGCCGATAGGTGACGGGCTGGCGCTGTTGATCGCGGTGATGTTCTCGATCGCCACCGTCATTACCCGGCGGTTTGCCGGTGTCCGCATGACGCCGGCAACCTGCCTTGGCACCATGCTTGCGGCAGGCTTTGCCGCATCGCAGACCTCGACATTCGCTGTGTCGACCAGTGACATGGCTTTTCTCTTTGTCTTCGGCGTGGTCAATCTGGGCCTCGGCCTCGCCTTTTTCGCCACCGGCGCTCGGCTGATACCCGCGGCAATAGCAGCACTGCTCGGCACGTTCGAGCCGATCCTGGGGCCCATATGGGTCTGGCTCGTCCATTCCGAGGTGCCGTCGGGGCGCACCATCGTCGGTGGCGCGGTGGTTGTCACGGCGCTGCTCGTCCATATCGGGCTCGAATTCAAGCGCCAGACGGGGCCCGAACGTGCAGGGGTCACCGGAGTTCCATCGCCTAATTGACGTGGCGCGCAGCTTTGCCATTGACAATGCCGCTGCCGCGCGGGCAGGCTGAGATTACGGCAACAACAAGACAGGCTTATCTTGCCAAGTCTCCCTGCCGGTCAGATCGAGACCGGACCACATCGTCGTATCTCTGCCTGCGCCACGGCGAAAGCCTATGACGGCATTTGCACGCCACACGAGTCCCAGCGACGACGCAACGCCTGCCTCTCATCGAACTGCCTGCATAGCGCCGGCAGTTCACGCTTGTCGCCTTTTGGAAAGCTCAATAGCCTGAAACAAATGCCCGGCCGCGCTGGAACCGTGACGAGCCGGCGAAGGAACACTCATCAAAGGAGAATAGCATGATCCGCAAAGCGCTCTGGCTTTCGGCAACTTCGGTATTTCTGACGCTTTTCACCGTCGGCGGTCATGCCGAGGATCGCGTCCTCAATGTCTTCAACTGGTCGGATTATATCGACAGTTCGATTATCGACGATTTCACCAAGGAGACGGGCATCAAGGTCGTCTACGACACGTTCGATTCCAACGAAATCCTGGAAACCAAGCTGCTTGCCGGCGGCAGCGGCTATGACGTCGTCGTACCCAGCGGCAATTTTCTTGCGCGCCAAATCCAGGCCGGTGTGTTCCAGAAGCTCGACAAGTCGAAGCTGCCGAACATTTCCAACATGTGGGACACGGTTTCAGAGCGCACCGCCAAATACGACCCCGGCAACGAATACTCGGTCAACTACATGTGGGGCACGGTTGGCATCGGTTACAACATCAAGAAGGTGCAGGCAGCACTCGGCACCGACAAGATCGACAGCTGGGATGTTTTCTTCAATCCGGACAGCCTGGCCAAATTGAAGGACTGCGGCGTCTACGTATTGGACTCCCCGGCCGACATCATTCCGGCGGCGTTGAAATATCTCGGCCTCGACCCGAACAGCACGTCATCAGATGATATCGCCAAGGCCGAGGAGGCTTTGCTCAAGGTCCGGCCCTATATCAGGAAGTTCCACTCCTCCGAATACATCAACGCGCTCGCCAACGGCGATATCTGCCTGGCGGTCGGCTGGTCGGGTGACGTGTTCCAGGCCCGCAACCGCGCGGTCGAGGCCAAGCAGGGCGTCGAGATCGGCTATTCCGTGCCGAAGGAGGGTGCTCAGATGTGGTTCGACCAGATGGCTATCCCCGCTGATGCGCCGCATGTCGCGGAGGCGCTCGAGTTCATCAACTACATGATGAAGCCGGAAGTTATCGCCAAGTCGTCCAACTATGTGCTCTACGCGAATGGCAACAAGGCTTCGCAGCAATTCGTCGACAAGGCGCTGTTGGATGATCCTTCGGTTTATCCCGATGCCGAGACGATAAAGAAGCTTTACACCGTCTCGCCTTACGATCCCAAGACCCAGCGCGTCATCACGCGTACCTGGACCAAGATCGTCACTGGCCAGTAAGCAATCTGAGATGGTCCCGGCAGCCACCTGCCGGGACCATTCTTTTCTGGGGCAAGAAGCAAGAATCAGGACGGAGTGGGACATGAAATCGCTTGGCAGCATCCGCAGGGATTTTACGCCGTGGAACGACCCGAACGCCAAGCCATACATCCAGTTCGATAACGTCACCAAGAAGTTCGGCGACTTCACCGCCGTCAACAATCTGTCGCTGACCATCTTCGAGCGCGAGTTCTTCGCTCTGCTCGGCGCCTCGGGCTGCGGAAAGTCGACGCTGCTCAGGATGCTCGCCGGTTTCGAGGAGCCGACGGCCGGTCGTATCCTGCTCGATGGCCAGGATTTGCGCGGCATCCCGCCCTATCGCCGGCCGGTCAACATGATGTTCCAGTCCTATGCGCTGTTCCCGCATATGACTGTCGAGAACAACATCGCGTTCGGCCTCAAGCAGGATGGCATGCCGAAGCCCGAAATCGCGGCCCGCGTCGCCGAAATGCTCAGGCTGGTCAAGCTCGAACAGTTCGCCAAGCGCAAGCCGCACCAGTTGTCCGGTGGCCAGCGCCAGCGCGTTGCGCTCGCCCGCTCTGTCGCCAAGCGGCCGAAGGTGCTTTTGCTCGACGAGCCGCTCGGCGCATTGGACAAGAAGCTGCGCGAGGAAACGCAGTTCGAACTGATGGACCTGCAGCAGAACCTCGGTCTGACCTTCGTCGTCGTCACCCACGACCAGGAAGAGGCGATGACGATGGCCGATCGCATCGCCATCATCGACAAGGGCGAGGTGATGCAGGTGGCAACGCCGGCCGAAGTCTACGAGGCGCCGGGGTCGCGCTTCGTCGCCGGTTTCGTCGGCAATGTGAACATGTTCGAGGGCAAGATCGCGCGTGGCGAGGCTGGCGCTGCCAGCATCGATGCCGGTAATGGCATCACCATCCGCACCGACAATGCCGGCACCGCCAGCGCCGGAACGGCTGTCACCTTCGCCATCAGGCCGGAAAAGATCAAGGTGTCGTCCAAGAAGCCGGCCGAGGCAATCAACGCCATCGAGGGCGAGGTCTACGACATCGCCTATCTCGGCGACATGACCGTCTTTCACGTCAGGCTGGACGACGGACAGGTCGTGCGCGCGAGCACCATGAACGCGGCCCGCATCACCGAGGATCCGTTGAGCTGGAACGACCGAGCCTGGGTCTCCTTCCGGCCTGACGCCGGCGTCGTGCTGACACGGTAGGAGCGACCATGTCGAGCGCCGCCGTCACCACCGCATCAGCCTCTCCGGCAACCAGTACCGGCAAATCCGTCCACGCCAGGTTGGGCGCTGCATTCTCTGGCCGCCTGGTCATCATTATCCCCTATGTCTGGCTGCTGTTTTTCTTCCTCATTCCGTTCGTCATCGTTTTCAAGATTTCGCTATCGCAGACGGCGATCGCCATTCCGCCCTATACGCCGGCGCTCGATATCAGCGGCGGCTTTTCCGGATTTCTTGCTCAGCTGAAACAACTCAACCTCGACAATTACACCTGGCTGACGCAGGACGCGCTCTACTTCAATGCCTATGTGACCAGCGTCATCATCGCCGCGATCTCGACGGTTCTGACATTGCTCGTCGGCTATCCGATCGCGTACGGCATGGCGCGCGCGCCAGCGACGATCCGTCCAACCTTGCTGATGCTGGTGATCCTGCCGTTCTGGACATCGTTCCTGATCCGCGTCTACGCCTGGATCGGCATTCTCAAGCCCGAGGGACTGCTCAATCAGTTGCTGCTCGCCACTGGCGTCATCCACCAGCCGCTGATCATCCTCAACACATATACGGCGATCTTCATCGGCATCGTCTATTCCTACCTGCCGTTCATGGTGCTGCCGCTCTATTCCGCTCTGGAAAAGATGGATTATTCGCTGATCGAGGCGGCAAAGGATCTCGGCTGTCCGCCGACCAGCGCGTTCTGGAAAATCACCTTCCCGCTGTCGCTGCCGGGCGTCATCGCCGGCTGCTTGCTGGTGTTCATTCCAGCCGTCGGCGAGTTCGTCATTCCCGACCTGCTCGGCGGCTCGCAGACACTGATGATCGGCAAGACCTTGTGGAATGAATTTTTCGGCAACCGCGACTGGCCGCTGTCGTCGGCTGTGGCCGTCATCCTGCTGCTGCTGCTGATTGTGCCGATCATGCTCTTCCAGCGAGCTCAGGCGCGCGCTCAGGAAATGGACCGGTGACATCATGAACACCACCTGGAGCCGCTTCAACATCACCTCGGTCGTGCTCGGCTTTGCCTTTCTCTATTTGCCGATCGTCCTGCTCATCGTCTTCTCCTTCAACGAGTCCAAGCTGGTCACCGTCTGGGGCGGCTTCTCGACCAAATGGTACGTCTCGCTGTTCCACAACCAGGGCCTCATGGACGCGACCTGGGTGACGGCGCGCGTCGGCCTGATCTCGGCCACTGTGGCGACGGTGCTCGGCACGCTGGCGGCACTCGCCTTGACCCGTTACACGCGCTTCAAGGGCAGGGTGCTGTTCTCAGGCATGGTCTTCGCGCCATTGGTCATGCCGGAAGTCATCACCGGCCTGTCTCTGCTGCTGCTCTTCGTCGCCGTCGGTCTCAATCGCGGCATCCTGACCGTCACGCTGGCTCACATCACCTTGACCATGTGCTTCGTCGCCGTCGTCGTGCAGTCGCGCCTGATCACCTTCGATCGCTCGCTGGAAGAGGCCGCGATGGATCTGGGCGCGACGCCGGTGAAGACCTTCTTCCAGATCACGCTGCCGGTCATCATGCCGGCGATCGTCTCCGGCTGGATGCTGGCCTTTACGCTTTCGCTCGACGATCTGGTCATCGCCAGTTTCACCTCGGGGCCGGGCGCAACGACGCTGCCGATGAAGATCTACAGCCAGGTTCGCCTTGGCGTGACCCCGGAGATCAACGCCGCTTGCACCATACTGATCGCCGTCGTGGCGATCGGCGTCATCATCGCTTCGCTTGCCAACAAGCGGCGCGAGGTACAGCGCCAGCTCGACGAGCAGGCCGCACAGCGCGGGTGAAGGCGGAAAGCGCGGTTTCTATTCTCCCGAAACGCCGCGGCTGATCGGGGAAATGAACGGTGTACTCCAGGTTCCGCCGACGAAGAATGATGACTGGTTGGAACCTTGCTGGCCATTGGTCTGCGTTGCAGCCTGGTCCGGCTGAATGACGCCGCCGGACAAGGCCAGCCCGCGTCCCGCGTAGGACGCGATCCCGGACAGCCAGATCTTGTATTTCGCCGAATTGGCTTCGGCCTTGTCGATCCGTGCCACGCCCTTCGAAATGCTGGCCTTGATCTCGGCGCCGTCGATCGGCAGCGTTCCGTCGGAGACGTCGTCGAGCGCGAAAAAGCCGCCTTGCTCGGTATGCTTGAGGAACGCCGGCAGGTTGAGCTTGCTCAACGCACCTGGTCCGAAGGTCGCCGAAACCGAGCCGTCGGCATTGTCGAAAATGGAGTTCCAGGTTCTGCCCGGCCCCTTGAGGATGACCGAAACGGTCCCCGTGCCAACCGGCACCAGCCGGGTCATCCCCGCCGCCGTGGCAAAAGCACCGCCGTCGATATCGGATGCCAGCAGCCGGATTTCGACCTGGGAGCCTTCCGGCTTGCGGTCGAAGCGAAGGCTGGTCTGGATGTTGCCGCCGAAGGCCGAGGCATCGGAGATATCGAAGACCGACAGGCCATCCTTGACCTGGGCGGTGGCGGCGACGTCGGCGAGCTGGATAGGCCCGGCGGTGGCGTGTGCCGCGGACAGCCTGAGATCGAGGTTGATCTTGTCGGCGAAACTTGTGTCGACTTCGCTAGGCTCCACCGCGCCGGTGGGCGCCAGCGGCGTGAAGGCCGACAGGAACGATCTGAGGTCGAGCGTGTCGAAGGCGAGCGTGCCGGAGATCACCGGCTGAGCTTCGCCAAGCGACAGGTCCAGCGCTCCCATTCCCGGATTGTTGTCCAGTGCAATGGCGGTATTTTCGAATTTGACGCGCCCGGCCGTTGCCGTGACCTTGCTCGAAATGCTGACCGAGCCGATCGCAGCGCCCGGCGCGATGCCGGCCTGCAACCATTCCAGCACCCGGCGTAGCGAGGGCGCCGAAAATTTCGCCTGACCGTCGAAATAGCTGTTTTCGGACATGCTGGCCGTGCCGTCGAAAGAGAAGGTGGCGGGGGGCGCCTTGAACGACAGGGAAAGCGGCGCCAAGCCGCCTGCAAAAAGCACCAGCGGCTTCTCCGAGGCGGCATCCACGGCCACACTTTCGCCGCGCCAGATCCCGGTCGCAGACAGCGTTGCATTGCTGTTCATCGCCGCCCAGGTCGCCTGTCCGCTCAGGCTGCTCAGAATCTCGACGTCCTTACCGTTGACCGAAGCCACCATGCGGCCGTCGCGAAACTCCACCGTGCCGAAAGTGTCGGTCGGCAGCTTGTCGAGATTCGGCTTTGCGGGGTCGGCATTGACGACGCCGCGGGCCGTGTCGATGGAACGCGTGATGCGTCCACCGGTTGGGACGGCGGGCAGGAAAAGGCCGGTTGGCGTGCGCTGAACCCGGATCGTCGGCCGCACCAGCCGCGCCGTCGAAAACACCACGTCGCCGCGCAAGGCCGCCATGGCGGAAAGGTCGACCTCGACCCGTTCGGCCTCGACGACCGGCGGCGTCTCGGTGTCGGTCCATTGCGAAAGCGTCACATCGGTCAGGATCGCCCGGAAAGTCGGCCAGACCTCGATCCGCGGCGAGCCTTCGATGGCGACCCGGAAGCCGCTCCACGCACTCATTTCCCAGGCGATGCGGTCGCGCACGATACGGGTGGAGGCGATCAGCGGCAGGGTGGCAACCACCAGCGCGATGACGATCACGGCAGCGCCGATCGCCCATATTCCGCGCCGGATCAAAGATGATGGCATATCGCCCCGTATGCTTCTGTAACCCCAGTCGTCACCACGACTTCCTGGTCGTCACTACGACCCCAGTCGTCACTACGACCTAGGGCTGAGGCATTTCAAGTCTTTATGGCCCGGCGATGGCATTTGCGCACATCTAGCCGCATCAATCGAACAAAATCTTGCTCTGCTGCGCTGCGATATGCATAAGCGATGGCGACCGTGGAGGAACGATCATGGCTGCCGAAGTACCGCTCTGGACCCCGACGCAAGAGCAAGTTGATGCGGCACCCTTGACCGCTTTCACCAAGGCAGCCGCACTGAGGGCCGGTGTAGCGTTTTCTTCGTATCCGCAGCTTCACGCGTGGTCGGTCGAGGATCGTGAAGGGTTCTGGAGCCTGGTTTGGGATTTCTGCGGCATCGTCGGCGACAAGGGGACCAATGCGGGCGATGCCATCCTTGTCGACGGTGACAGAATGCCCGGCGCCTCGTTCTTTCCCTATGCGACACTGAATTTCGCCGAGAATCTCCTGAAGCAGACCGGGACCGGTGAAGCAATCGTGTTTCGCGGCGAGGACAAGGTCGAGCGCCGTCTGTCCTGGAACGAGTTGCATGCGCTGACCTCACGCCTGCAGCAGCTTTTCCTGTCGCTCAAGGTGAAGAAGGGCGATCGCATTGCCGCGATGATGCCCAACATGCCCGAGACCGTCGCCGCCATGCTTGCCGCCGCCTCTATCGGCGCCGTCTGGTCGTCCTGCTCTCCCGATTTCGGCGAGCAGGGCGTGCTCGATCGCTTCGGCCAGATCGAGCCTGTCGTCTTCATCGCGCCTGACGGCTATTGGTACAATGGCAAGGCGATCGAGGTCGCCGACAAGATCGCTGCGGTCGCGGCCAAGCTCTCGAGCGTCCGCAAGGTCCTGGTCGTCGATTATCTCGGCACATCGAGCGATGTCGCTGGGACCATCGATAAGGCCGTGGCGCTTGAAGAGGCGCTGTCGCCCTTCGCCGGCAAGCGCGTTAGCTTCGAGCAGCTGCCGTTTTCGCATCCGCTTTACATCCTGTTCTCATCAGGAACGACCGGCATTCCCAAATGTATCGTCCATTCGGCCGGCGGCACGCTGATCCAGCATGTCAAGGAACACCGGCTGCATGCAGGGCTGATCGAAGGCGACCGCTTCTTCTACTTCACCACCTGCGGCTGGATGATGTGGAACTGGCTCGTGTCGGGGCTCGCTTCGGGTGCCACGCTGCTGCTCTATGACGGCTCGCCCTTCTACCCTGACGGCAATGCGCTGTTCGACTTTGCCGATGCCGAGAAGATGACCTTCTTCGGCACCTCGGCCAAGTTCATCGATTCCGTCCGCAAGGCCGGACTAAAGCCGATCCGCAGCCATGATCTGTCTGATGTGCGTGCGATTTCCTCCACCGGGTCGCCGCTGTCGCCGGAAGATTTCCGCTTCGTTTACGACGGCATCAAAAAGGACGTCCATCTGGCCTCGGTCTCCGGCGGCACCGACATCGTCTCCTGCTTCGTGCTCGGCGTGCCGACGCAGCCTGTCTGGACCGGCGAGATCCAGGGTCCGGGCCTCGGCCTTGCCGTCGATGTCTGGGACGACGACGGCAAGCCGGTCAGGCAGGAGAAGGGCGAACTGGTCTGCACCAAGGCCTTTCCGTCGATGCCGATCGGCTTCTGGAACGACCCCGGGGGCAAGAAATACCACGCGGCCTATTTCGAGCGCTTCGACAATGTCTGGTGTCATGGCGATTTCGCCGAATGGACCGGGCATGGCGGCCTGATCATCCATGGCCGTTCCGACGCCACGCTCAACCCGGGTGGCGTGAGGATCGGCACGGCGGAGATCTACAACCAGGTCGAGCAGATGCCGGAAATCCTGGAGGCGCTGTGCATCGGCCAGGATTTCGACAATGACGTGCGCGTCGTGCTGTTCGTGCGCCTGGCCGCTGGCGTGCAACTCGATGAGGAACTCGAGAAACGCATACGGGCAAAAATCCGCAGCGGGGCGAGCCCGCGTCACGTGCCGGCCAGGATCGTCGCCGTCACCGACATCCCGCGCACCAAATCGGGCAAGATCACCGAGCTTGCGGTACGCGACGTGGTGCATGGCCGCGCCATCAAGAACAAGGAGGCGCTCGCCAACCCAGAGGCGCTTGAGCTGTTCAAGAACCTGCCGCAACTGGCCGAGTGACCCGCCAATGCATGTTGCACAAATTGGCTCGGGCTTTGAGCCAACGACCTGCATGAAACAAGGATTTCCAGCATGGTTACCGAAATATGTCGGTAGAATTTACCTAGATTTCATCAGTGGTACACATCCGTAAATTTTCCGCCGCCTCGGTAAGGAGTTGTTAAGGTCCGGCGTCGATAGTCGCATACAACTTGAGGGAGAAATCCCGTTCCTCGGCCCCCGGAGGATCCGATTCGCTCAAGCCCCCGTTGTGACAGCAATTCCATCTCTTAAGGCGTCCTTTTGGGCGCCTTTTCTTTTGCTGAAGCAATTCCAGGAAAAGCGTCGAGCGTTTTTCCCGGGAAAAGCGCATCCCTTTGGGAGTTGCGACAAACAAAAGGGATCGAGCTGTGGAGGGCGCTGGCCTATTCCGCAAGCACACGAGTCGACGGAAACGCGACCTCGACCAGCGTGCCTTCACCCGGTGTGGAGTTGATGATGAACCGGGCGCGGTTGGCTTCGACCATCGCCTTGGTCAACGGCAATCCCAGCCCGGTGCCGTCGCCACGTCCGCGCTTCAGCGCGTTAATCTGCTTGAATGGCTTCAGCGCCTGCTCGATCTCGGCCTGGCTCATGCCGATGCCGGTGTCGCGTACCCGCATGACGACGTCGCCCGACGTCTCATAGGCGGTCGAGACGATCACCTGGCCGCCGGCCTGGGTATAGCGGATGGCGTTCGACAGGATGTTGAGCGCGATCTGGCGCACGCTGCGCAGGTCGGCCACCACTTCCGGCAAACGCGAAGCGAAGCTGGAGCGGATGATGACGCGCTCACGGTTGGCCTGTGGCTGCATCATCGCCACAGTCTCAGCCAGCGTGTCGTTGAGCGACACCGCCTCGTAGGCCATTTCCTGCTGGCCGGCCTCGATCTTCGAGATGTCGAGCAGGTCGTTGACTAGGTCGAGCACATGATTGCCCGAGCGGTTGATGTCGCGCAGATAGTCGCGGTAGCGGTCATTGGCGACAGGTCCGAACTTCTCGTCGACCATCAGTTCGGAAAAGCCGATGATGGCATTGAGCGGCGTGCGGATCTCGTGGCTGATGCGGGCCAGGAAATCGGTCTTTTGCGAGGACGCGCGCTCTGCCATCGCACGCGCTTGCGTCAAGTCCTCTTCGGCCCGCTTCCACTGCGTGATGTCACGCACGACAGCACAGAAGCCGCTGTCGTTGGGCAGCCTGCCAATGGTCATGAACAGCGGGATGAACCGCCCCTGCGCCTCGCGCCCGATTACCTCGCGGCCGTCATTCATCACGCTCGCCACGCCGGGTTCGGACAGTCCGTTGAGATAGTCGCGCGCCGCCCGCTGGCTTTCGATTGCAAATAGTGAAGCGAACGGCTTGCCGGTAACATCGTCGCTGTCGAAACCGAACAGCGCTTCGGCCGGACGGCTGATCGATCGGATGGTGCCGTCTCGGCCGATCAGCACGACGCCGTCGGTGGCGGTGTCGATGATGGTGCGCATCTCGGCGATGCGCGCCTTGAGCTCGGGAATGTCGGGCTGCGTCTGCTCGTCGCCAACCGCATGCACCGGTGCGTCATCTTCGCCGTGGCGGCGTACCACCAGCATCAACGCCTTGCCGTCGCGCCAGGGGACTGAGCGTAGAATAGCTTCGATCGGGAATTCCTGCCCGTCACGCGTCTTCAGCCGCAGCGCGCGATCGGCGCCGTCGGAAGAACCGTCATCGGCGTAGGGGTCGGCAAACAGGGCGCCGAGGCCACCGGCATCCGCAAGGTCGTCGAGTGCCTCATAGCCGGTCAGGTTGAGGAATTCCCCGTTCGCATAGTGCAGCTCGTCGCCGGAATGGATGAGCAGCGGCACGGGCAGCTTGCCGAGAAGCGAAGTGTCGGGAACCTTGTGCTCATCTCCGGCCGAAAACGCCGACGGCACGAACCCTTCGGCCTTGAGCGGCGGCACCTGCAGGCGCGGGCGCTCGATGCGTGTTTCCACGACGTCCTCTGCGCTGGCAGTTGTCTCGGCGGACGCCACCGCCTGCTGGTCGGGCGAGGCTTTCTCGTCGGGCTGCGCCCAATCTTCACTATCTTCGGCATCGCGAAAATCAGCTGACGTCATGCTGTCGTCATCGACGGCATCACGTCGCGCATCGGCGCCAACCGGCTCCTCGCCAGTCGCACCGGGTTTGGTGATGTCTGGTTCCGCCGCCACCGGTTCGGAGACCGGGGACGCGCCACTATTGTTCGCGGCAGCGTCGCTTTCGTTGACATGGCCGGCATAATCCAGCAACGAGCCCGTCGCATTCGGCGGCGCATCGGGCTCCTGAACCGTTTCGTCCGGGTGGCCGCCATCAAGCCGCGCCAGATCCCGCTCGTCCTCGGCATCGACATCGGACGGCTCGGCTGGCGCTGTCTCGTTCTCTGGCTCTGCCGCAGGGATTTCGCCGGCATGCGTAGGCTGTTCATGCGACGCGGTGTCGGGCGTTGATGAAACCCCGCCGACTGCAGAAGCTTCCGTCCCCGCTGTCGGCACGTCTGCTGCTTCCACCGCCGGTTCCGTGGATGTCTCGCTCGTCGGCTCGACCGGGGAACTGTCCTTCCTCAGCCGTTCGCCGATCTCGCGGAACGCGCTGCGTTCCAGGCTCGACAGGCCCTTGTCGTTGGCCGGCTGACGATGTTCGGCCAGCCGGATCACCTTGTCGGCAAAGCGCCGTTCCGGTTTCGGCACGATGGTCAGCGCCGGCACCTCGCCCTTGAAAGGGTCCGAAGCCGGTGGGCCCTCGGCCTTCGGCTCTCCCGATGCTGGTTCGAGGGTTTTCGGTTCCGGTGCCGCCGGTGCCGCACCGTTGGGCACCAGCGCCATGCCGATGGCTTCAGGATCGACGACCGCATCACTGGCGCGGGCGACGCCGAAGCCGCGAAAACCCTCGAAGGCACGGCTGCGGCCATAGACAGGCAGCGCCGCCAGATCGACAGGTATCTTCAGATCGGTGCCGACCACCGGCCACAGCACGGAGCGCCCGGACCAGGTATCGCGCCGTTCCAGAAGGCCTGCGATCTCGTCGGAGGGGTCGAGGCCGAAAGTGGCCGCGACATCCCTGAAGCGCCGGCCGATCACGTCGGCTGCGGGCTTGCCGACGATGGAGGCGAATTCCGGCGACAGCGCACTGAATTTGCCTTCGGCGTCGGTGCGCCAGACGAAGCGTAGCGGCGGCGCCATGCGGTCTATCGCCGGAACGGTCCCAGGCGCGGCCGCGGAGGTGGCCTGGACATCATTCCGTATCGGGTCTTGTTGTTTCGTGTTTTGGGCGGGAGTGTCCAGAGCGGCCGGTTCTGCGGGCGCTTCAGGTTCAGGCGCGGCTGGCCGGTGCGCCTGTTGCCCCTCGTCCTCGCCGGTGTTGAAGTACCAATGGTCGTGCTGCGCCGGCGTGCGCGCAGGTGGATGATCGCTGTTGGCGGCTGTCGGCGGCTGCACCGTCGCGTCGGCGATCTCATGCGCCTGCGATGCGGCGATATCGCTGGTCGGTTGTGAGGCACCCGGTTTGTCCGCGGGCTCGGCACCCTGTTCCGGCTGAACAGCAGCGTCGCCAGGCGCGGCCTCGGCAATGGTTTGCGCTGGATGTTCGCCGCCAGCTGCGGTGTCGTCGAGTTGGTCCTCGTCGATCACCACCAGCAGATGCCGCTCCTCGGTCAATCGTGCCAGCCCCGCCGGATAGGCGGCCGTGCCGCCGGGGACGAGGCGCTTGACGATGCGGTCGCTCTCAGCCGCGACGTCGGCGACGAGCGCAGCCAGCGTCTCCGGCAGGATGCCCAGCGCAGAAAACCCCTCCGAGGCGGCCTCGACGTTGCCTGCGGCATCGACAAAGGCGATGAAATGGCCATCCTCGGTAAACCCGCTGATGGCGCGAGCGGCGATTTCGCCGGCACTGCGCGAGCCCGTCTGCGCCGCCGGCACGGCCAGCATGATCGCCTTTTCGGCATCCGGCATGGACACGGCGCTGGCCAGGAAGCTGACGGCGCGGCTGGTCATGCCGGTCGCAAGCCGCACCGTGATAGCCCTGTCATTGCCGATCTCGGGAAATCCGCTGGTCGCCATGATCTGGCGCCTGGCTATCAAGGGCAGTTGCGCCGAGGTGCCGATGATGGCCTCGATGTCGGGATAGCCGAACATCGCGGCTCCCGGCCCATTGGCCCAGATCACCTGCTCCAGGTCCGCCGACAGGATCGCGATCGCGTCGCCGGCGGCAAAGCGATGGCGGACCGCGTCGAGCACGGCGACGTCAAGGAAGGAATATTCGGACGGCATGCGCTTGGCGAACCCTCACGGAGCGGCGAATTTGCAGTTAACGCTTTGTTAATAAAAGCCGGAGGCGCGAAGGTCCACAAGCCAGAACGTGCAAAGGCCGGAATCTGGGCTCTTGGTTAACGGCCCAAAAGAATTTATGGTGCACTGCAACAAAGATATTGCAATGCACAAAATTTGCCTTTATATTGCCATCATACATGAACGAGACGGCTTTCTGTCAAAGCCGCTGGCGCTGAAAAGGATGGAAAATGTCCAAGACCAAGACTGCCGAGACGATTGAAAACGTTGAATTCCCGAGCTTCGACGCTTCCAAGGCTACCGACCAGATGCGCGCTTTCGCCGAAAAGGGTGTTGAGCAGTCAAAGGAAGCCTATGCCAAGCTGAAGACTGGCGCCGAGGAGACCCAGAAGGCTTTGGAGTCGACCTTCGAGACCGCCAAGACCGTTTCGAGCGACCTGTCGCTCAAGACCATTTCCGCTCTGCGTGCCAATGCAGAGGCCGGCTTTTCCCATCTCGAAGCGCTGATCGGCGCCAAGTCGTTGTCGGAAGTCGTCGAGTTGCAGACCGCGTTCCTGCGCAAGCGCGTCGAGACGACGGTGGAGCAGGCCAAGGACTTCCAGGCTGTCGCCTCCAAGGCAGCCGAGGACGTCTCCAAGCCGATCAAGACCGCCTTCGAGAAGGCGATGAAGGATATCAAGATTGCTTAACATTTACGCATGATCTGAAGATGCAACAAAAGGTCGCATTTTCTTAAAAAAGATCGGGCGTATGATGTCGGCAATCAAGGAATACCCGGCGGGTGGAACCTCCTCCCTCTGCCTGCCGGGGTGACCAGCCAGCACCTCCTCCCGCTGGCTCGTAACAGGAAAAGGCCGGCACCTCCTCCCGCCGGCCTTTTTCTTTGCCTGGCGCCGGCGAATATCGCGCCGATGTGGGGAAGTGACCTTTGC
Source organism: Mesorhizobium sp. M0051 (assembly GCF_040323235.1). Taxonomy (NCBI): domain Bacteria; kingdom Pseudomonadati; phylum Pseudomonadota; class Alphaproteobacteria; order Hyphomicrobiales; family Phyllobacteriaceae; genus Mesorhizobium; species Mesorhizobium sp. M0051. Next base: position 27,824 of record NZ_JAMYUT010000032.1, on the reverse strand, counting down.
TTTCCAAAAGCCTTGAATTAGAATCCATAAGCCCGTAAGGACGCATCGCCGAACGACAGAGCGGTCGAGTGGGATGAGTTTCCGCTTCGACCCGTTCAGGCAAACGTGCCGTTGTAGCTCAGATGGTTAGAGCGCCGGATTGTGGATCCGGAGGTCGCTGGTTCGATCCCAGCCAACGGTACCATAATTCATCAAATAATTTCAGTTACTTACAGGTTATTGAGGCAGTGAGGTAGGCCCCCTACGGATGGGTACCATTCTGGTATCATACGCAGGGCGTTCAGCTATGCCCATGACGGTCAACAAAGTTGGCGGTGGGAGCGGACCCCGCCAACGACGTCGGCTGTCGTTCTGCTTTGAGGTCTTTACGCAGCCGAAAAATGCCGACGGCCACGGGAGCCTGTGGAAACCGCTAGGCCCGAAGGTGAAGGGGCTTGAAGCTGCAGACTGATCCACGCATGGACGGCTGCAACATTTGATGTCGCTGTCCGGAAACGAAAGGCAGCGCCAATGTTTAGAGTAACCGCCCCACACCGCCACGCCATTTTTGCAGAACTTGACGCACACAACCGTGTTTCGACAGAGGTCGAAATGGCGGCCCTTGAACATCACGTGCTCCTCCATGGCTGAGGAGCGTTCCATGCATGCTCCGATTACCGAAAGGTTTGCGACAGAGCCGTATTTGAAGCGGTTCACTGGCAGCTTGCGACCTCTGTTGCTATTTTGAATCCATGTTGATCGGGCTGGAACAGACCAGGCGAGAACTGCGCCCCGGTTCATATGAATGGTCGGGAGGCGCGTCCACGTTTCTCAGGGTCGGTCCTGGCGAAGGTGCGTTCCATTTCGAGCGCGTGACCGTGGGCGTGGTGCTGGCGCCGCTTAGAAGCCATCATGCCGCTTATGGGAATGACCGCCGCCGGGCCTTGCCATTGCTGCCGGGCCAAGGCTGGGTTTTCCCCGCCGGCTTCGAGGGCTGGTGCCGGTGGGATGAGCCGAACGACTTCCTCAATGTCGAGATCGACGACGATCTCCTCATGGGTGCGGGGATGCCAGCACCGTCCTTTGTGCCTCGGTCAGGTACGATCGATGCGTTGGTGACTCAACTCGCCATCAGCCTCCACGCTGCAGGAAATGCCGCGCCTCGGCTATATCGCGACGCTTTGGCTGTCGCACTCGCAGCGCAGCTCACGCGTCTCGCGGGCCAGCCTGCAGGCGATCCGCCTGCGGCAGAGCCACGTATTCTGCGGGCGCTCGACTATATCGAGGCGCATCTTGCGGATGATATCACGCTCGATGACCTGGCGGCGGTAGCGGTGATGAGTCGGTTCCACTTCGCGCGCGCATTTCGCGCTGCCGTTGGCGTGCCGCCACATGCCTTTGTCGTCTCGCGCCGGATCGAGCGGGCGAAGGATCTGTTGCGCTCAACCCGACTACCGATCGCCGAGGTCGCATGGCGGGTCGGTTATTCCAATCCGGCAAAGTTCGCGGCGCAGTTCCGCAAGCTGGTGGGCGAGAGACCGGGAGCCTGGCGCGGGCACTGAAGCGCAAGATCGGATCGGCAAAGCGCAAGGACGGGCGCTGACGAGCGGACGTCATGGCGCGATGCTTGAGGAAATCCTGTCCTGAGGAGGCTTTTCCCATGTCCGTGCTCTCGTCGTTTATCGCCGCGGCGGCTTCGATGTTTTTTGCCGGAGCTGCGCTTGCCGCTGAGGTTCAGACCCGCAAGGTTTCCTTTGACAATGAAGGGGTCGCCCTGATCGGCACACTTTATCTGCCCGCCGATTACCGGCCTGGCGAGAAGCGCCCCGGCGTGCTGGTGACCGGCGCCTGGACATCGGTCAAGGAGCAGATGTCCGGCCTCTATGCCCGAGAAATGGCAGAACGCGGCTACGTGTCCCTTGCCTTCGACTTCCGCGGCTGGGGTGAGTCCGGCGGGACTGCCAGGTTCAGGGAAGACCCTGCGGCCAAGAAGTCGGATATTGTTGCTGCCGGCCGTTTCATGGCGAGTTTGCCTGATGTCGACGCGGCAAAGATCGCGGGCCTCGGTATCTGCGCCTCAGCCGGCTACATGGCGCAGGCCGCATCAGCCAATGCGAACTTCGCCAGCGTGGCGCTGGTGGCTCCCTGGCTGCATGACGCCCGCATCGTCGAACAGGTCTATGGCGGTCCAGAAGGTGTGGCCGCACTGATTGCGACATCGCGACAGGCCGAGGCCGCCGAGCGCAAGGGCCGACCCCGGATCGTCGTCGCCGCGAGCATGAGCGACCGGACGTCGCTGATGTACCAGATACCCTATTACACGGAGAGTAACCGGGGCCTCATCCCGGCCTATGACAACAAGTTCAACCTGGCCTCTTGGGAACCGTGGCTGACCTACGACTCCGTGGCCGTCGGTGCGCAGCTCCACAAGCCAACGCTCATCGTCCACTCGGAAGCCGCAGCGATCCCGCAGGGTGCGCATGCTTTCTTCGCGCTTCTTGAGGGCGACCGGTCCGAACTCTGGCTGGACGACGTCGCCCAGTTCGACTTCTACGACAAGCCCGAGAACGTGACGCGGGCCGCCGATGCAGCTGCGGCGCATTTCAACCGAATCAATAGTGGTTCTTGAAACAGAACTACCCCGGTGCCAGGGCGCTGGGCCTACCTTGCACCAAAGCCGCTGCTCGGGCGGCTGGCGGATTGATGGATGGTAACGAAACGCTTGCATGCAAACAAGGAGGATATTTCCATGGAACCTAATCATTCAAACCCAGCATCGACGCGACCCACTGGAACCACCGGCCAAAGATGTCGTGGAATGAAGGCGGCGTTGCTCGGCGCCGCGCTGCTCACAGTCGCTGGCGCTCAGACGTCCTTTGCGTCGCCCGCCGACGAAGCCCGCATAGCCGGCGTAATCTCCGCCGTCGCCGTCTACGCCGACAATCGCGATTTCCGCCCTCTCGAACGCTTCTTCGCACCGGAAACGACGATCGATTACACGTCCTTGTGGGGTGGCGAGCCGCAGCGCTTTGCGCCCTCGGCGTTGATGGATGCCTGGGCCGACCTGCTGCCGGGTTTCGACGCCACGCGTCATGAGCTTTCCGATATCCAGGTCGAGATCGGCGATGGCGCGGCAACGGCACAAGCCAGTGTCCGCGCAACGCACTGGCTGGGCGATCGCATGTGGGTCGTGGCCGGATCTTACGAATACGCGCTTATCCGCACCGGCAGCGGCTGGCAGGTCTCGCGGATGACGCTTCACTTGGCCGAGGAAAGCGGCGATCGCACTCTCGTCGAAGAGGCTACAGCCAAGGTCGCGCGAGCCAAGTGATTGCCGAGACTACCGCCCACGGCTATTGGTCTGCGTCGTGCTCCGCACGACGTCGAGGAATGCCTTCAGCACCGGTGAGGGCTGTTCGCGCCGATAGATGATGGAGGTATCGATAGCCAGGTTTCGGCCCCGAATTGGACGATAGACCACGCCGGATCGACGCAGGTTCTGAAGGCAGGCTGGCAACAGTGAAACGCCAAGCCCGACAGATACAAGGCCGATGATCGTCTGCTTGGGCGTTGCTTCCCGCACGATCCTTGGGCTGAAGCCCGACGCCCGGCACAGCCCGACGATCTCGTCATAAAGGGATGGATTGATGCCGCGCGGAAATTGAATCAGTGCCTCTGGTGCCAAGTCCGCCAGCGCCACCTCGGCTTCCGAGGCCAACCGATGCGTTTCCGGCAAGGCTACGATCAAAGGTTCGACCAATATGCTTTCGACCTGCAGAGCGTTGTGAACAATAGGCGGATGAACAAAGCCGATATCGAGTTGGCCTTCAGCCACGAGTTTGATCTGACTGGGAATACGCAGGTCCGTCAGGCTCAACTCGACCTCTGGATAGGCTTCAACAAAGCGCTGAACGATTGCAGGCACGACACTGTAGATCGCCGCATCGATGAACCCGACGGACAGATGGCCGGTTTCACCACGATCGGCTTTGCGGGCAAGCTCCACCGCTTGCCCCGTCTGATGAAGCACTGCCCGCGCTTCGTCCAGAAACACACGGCCGGCAGCAGTCAGTTCGACCTTGCGCTTGGTGCGATCGAGTAGGCGCACGCCGATGGCCTGCTCCAGCTGCTGGATCTGCTTTGTCAGAGGGGGTTGGGAGATGTGCAGGCGTATTGCGGCGCGCCCGAAATGCAGTTCTTCCGCTACAGCCACGAAGGACTGCATGAGCTTGTGGTCCATTTCTAGTTTCCCAAATCGAATTACTGCGAGTCCAATCGATATTGGACTGAAAGTATTGGAGCCTGCAAAATCTGAAAAGCCGCAAAAGAAGGAGGCAGGATTTTGAAGAATTCCGAGATTTCACGCCGCCAGATGCTCAAGGTGCCGCTTGCCGGAGCGGCGCTCGCAGCAGCATCTCAATCCGGGCTTGTCTGCGAGGCACTTGCACAGCCGGTTCCAGCTTCGTCGCCGGCACCTTCCGGCGCCTTCGCCCATAATGTCGAAGCGGTTGGCTATACCGATCTCGATCATCGCCCGGCCTTCAAGATGGCGATCAGGCAGGTAGGCGAGCGATGGTATCTTTATACCGGGCACTTCTGGCACTCCGGATGGAGCATCATCGACGTAACCGACCCGGCAAAGCCGGAGGTCCTCAAATTCGTGCCTTATCCCGGCACGAACACCTGGACGCTGCAGATCGATTTGTCCGGCGACACGATGGTGACCGCACTCGAAAAGCCATTCGCGAATTTCGGTGGCGATCCCGATGCGCCGTTCGGAGAAGGGGTTCTGATCTGGGATATCGCCGATCCCGTCAATCCGAAACAACTGAGCCACTACCGAACTGGCGGAAACGGCACTCACCGCAATCTTTATCCCGGCGGGCGCTACGTTCACCTTGCCGCCGGCATGCCGGGGTACAAGGGCAACATCTACGTCATTCTCGATATCTCGGATCGCTCCAAGCCGCGCGAAGCCGGACGTTGGTGGGTGCCGGGCCAGCATGAGACCGGCGGCGAGAGCTTCGCAGTCGCGGAGCCCGCCGCCGACCAGAAGACCTCCGATCGCTACCAGTTGCGACTGAAGCCGCAATGCATGTGCGGCGCCTTCTGCGCCAGCACGGGCGCGGATGTCTCGCTGCACGGCCCGCCCTATGTCACCGGCGATCTCGTCTATTTGCCTTACGGCGCGGCCGGTATAATTGTGCTCGACATCAGCGACGTCTCGCGGCCGAGGCAGGTCGGCGGCCTAAGCTTCAGCCCTCCGTTTCATTCGCGCTTCGGTGTGCATGGCGTGCTGCCGATTCCAGAGCGCGGCATCGCCTTCGCCAATTCGGAGAACGTCACCTATGGACGTGGTCCGATGCATCATGCGTCGATCATCGACATTTCAGATCCAAGCGAACCCTTTCTACTGTCGCTGTTGCCCGAACCCGTGCCGCCGGAAGGCGCTCCCTATTCGGATTTCACAACGCGTGGCGGCTGGCGCGGGCCGCACAACATCAACCACCACCAGCATCATCCCGATGTCCAGAAACAGGGCGATCTGTTCTACATCGCGCACTTCAATGCCGGGCTCAGGATCTACGACGTTTCGAACACCCGGCTTCCGCGTGAGGTCGGCTATTTCATCCCGCCGGAACCCACCCGCCGCTACGGGCCAATGCCCGAAGACAAGCTGGTCCTGCAGACCGAGGATGTCGTCGTGGATCGCCGCGGTTTCATGTATATCAGCGACAAGAATCAGGGGCTCTGGATACTCCGCTACACGGGGCCGAAACCCGATTGTGCCGGACCATGAAGGTGCCTTTCCGATTCAACGGTCGAGGGCTTTGGCAAACGCGGAAGCAGGCACACCTCTCCTCTACGTGCTGCGAATGACTTCGAGCTCACAGCCCGAAATTCGGCTGCGGACTGGCTCAATGCGGCTCCTGCCGCATGATCGTCAACGGTGAGATCGCTGCATCCTGCGTGGTTCTGTTTGAAGATGTCGCCGGCAAATCGGTCGAGACGCTTAGGCCTGAACTCATGATTGTCGTCACTGCCGCGAAACCGATCATACGAAAGCGACAGCCCGGTGCTGTATCGCGTTCGGCCATCCCCCAGTCCATCAAGCGCGCCGGCGGCGCAAGAACGACAATGTATTCGCTGGCCGTAGCGTTCAGCGGCCGCAGGTCCCTTGGCAAAGGCATGGCCGGTATGGTTCCGAGAAGGCCGCCTTCCTCAGCTGGCGTTCGCACGCTCGACAAATCCGTAACCGCCGAGACCGGCGTCACGCGCAAGACGATCGACTAACGAAAGGTCGAGGGCGGGACAGCGGCTGGGACATCGTCAATGCCGAAAGCGAAGAGCTCGAGATCGCCTGCCAGGAAGGTCTGATCCTGCCGCTCGACATCGACAAGCTCGGCGGCAAGGACAATTATGTCCCGGGCGCCGTCCACAAATGCGGCATCGGTGCTGCGACAGCCGCAGCAACAAGTCTAGTCACGGAGTGCCTCCGCTTCGGTCAGCGCTGGTGCGCAAGGCCGCGCTCGGGCCAAACATTTATGTTTGGACGCCGTGCAGTATCGTTAATTTCCAAGCGGCTTTAGACGGGGCAACGTAACTCCGTCAACAAACGATGGAGCATGTCAATGTCCCAATCCACTCTACCATGAATGCGCTGATCTTGGATCAATTCAAGCAGCCGTTCAGGCTGTCGGAAGTCACGCGCCCCATTCCCGGCGATGGCGAGGTTCTCGTCAGGGTCAGAGCGAGCGGCGTCAATCCTCTCGACACCAAGATCCGCGCCGGCGCGGCGGCACATGCGAAACATCCGCTTCCGGGGATTCTCGGCATCGACCTTGCCGGCGTCGTCGAGCAGGTTGGTCCGGGTGTCACCGCGTTCAAACGCGGAGACGAGGTCTTTGGCATGACCGGAGGCGTGGGCGGCAACCAAGGTTCGCTGGCCCAGTTCGCAGCAGTCGATGCGCGGCTGCTTGCACCGAAGCCCGCGAACCTGTCCATGCGCGAGGCGGCAGCGCTGCCGCTGGTCTTCATCACCGCATGGGAGGGCCTCGTCGATCGTGCCAAGGTTTCAGCAGGTCAGAAGGTCCTGGTCCAGGGCGGCGCGGGCGGCGTCGGGCATGTCGCGATCCAGATCGCGAAGGCGTTCGGCGCCGAAGTGTACGCCACTGACGCAGCCGCTAAGAAGCCGTTGATCGAGCGCCTCGGAGCGGTCGCGATCGATTATCGCGAGAAGACGGTGGAGCAATATGTCGCCGAATACACGGACGGTCTCGGCTTCGATGTCGTCTACGACACCGGCGGCGGGGCGGTGCTGGACGCGTCATTCGCCTCCGTGAAGCGGTTTGGCCATGTCGTCAGTTCCCTCGGTTGGGCTAGTCACGCGCTGGCGCCACTGTCGTTCAAGGCGGCGACCTATTCGGGCGTGTTCACGCTTCTTCCGCTGCTGACAGGCATTGGTCGTGAACACCACGGCGAGATCATGCGGGAGGCCACGCGGCTAGCGGAGGCTGGCGAGCTTGTCCCGATCGTCGATCCGCGTCTCTTCACACTCGAAACAGCGAGCGATGCCTACGCAGTCATCGAAGATGGCAATGCCCAGGGCAAGCTGGTCGTTGACATAGACGTTTGATGCGCGCCTCGGAACCTTCGAAGCGAACCATGACGTCTGTGAGGGCTTTGGCCATTTCATGCTTCTCCTCGGCGGAGAAGACGTTGTCGACCAACGTAACGCGAATATAGGGCATGATGTTTTCCTTTTAGGTTCTTGGGATCCATGAACGGAGGCGTCGATTGGGGGCTGTCACGGTCCCGGAACAGCCCGCTGCGACCGTTTCGCGAAGTGGTGTGGGTCTTGATCGAGGAACTCCACACCGATGGCTGGCACATTGGCGGACGTCCGTTCGAAGGTCCGAAGTCTCTGATGGGCATGCTCGAACGAAGCAAGAAGGTTTACGAGTCGATTGACGGAACTCCCGCGACGCGGGAGGAATTTGCTCGGTTGGCCCCACCCATAACTGCGTGACGGGGAGCGTGGGCGCTCAAGAATCCCACAATTCGAGCCGGCGCTTGCATTCCCGGCTCGAAAGTATCGAGCCTCCCATGGCGACCGGTCTCGATCTGGTGCATATGAAATCGCATGAAGTTGAGCGATCTTCGTGAAGGTCCATGCGAACACGTTTGAGTATCAAGGATGGAATGGAGCGATCTGAAGATATTTTTGGCTATTTCCCGCGAGGGCACCTTGGGCGCGGCAGCGCGCCGACTTGGGCAGACGCAGCCGACGATGGGTCGGCGGTTGCGCGCGCTGGAAGAGGCTGTCGGCCATACGCTTTTCCAACGCAACTCCGACGGTTTTGTTCTGACCGACGAAGGTCAAGCGGTGCTCGGTCATGCCGAAAGGATCGAGGAAGAGGCGCTGGCCTTCGAGCGGCAGCTTGCCGGTGCCGAGGCACATCTTGAGGGCAACTTGCGCGTATCGTCGTCGGATTGGTTTGGTCACATCATGTTGGCTCCCGTTCTAGCCGAGTTTGGCCGCCGCCATTCGAAGCTGTGCGTGGAATTGCTCACCGACGCGCGCCTCTACAGCCTTCCCCGGCGAGAGGCCGATCTGGTGTTTCGGATTGCCCCATTCAGCGACGCGGAAGTGATCTCGCGTCGACTGATGCACATTCCCTATGCGCTCTACGGACCTCCAGGCATGGCCTGCCCGATGCTGGGGGACGGTGCGGGCGCGCGTTTGATCACCATGGATATGGCATACGCGGAAATGCCCGACGCAGTGTGGCTTAAACAGAAGCTGCCCAACGCTGAAGTCTGCCTGCGCAGCAACAATCGCGAGGTCCAGGCACAGCTTTGTGCGCAGGGTGCCGGGCTTGCGGTTTTGCCGAGGCCACTGGGCGACCGCACGCCTGGGATCGCAACGATGGACATCGGCGAAACGCCACCCGGCCGGGATACCTATGTGGGCTACCACCGGGACTTACGGCGGCTCGCACGGTTACGAGCCTTGCTCGACCTAGTGATAGACCGGCTCGCAAATTGATCTCTTGTCGATTCCATTCGGTGGTGCATGCCGTTGTCGCGTCGAGCAGACGTTCGCATTTACGTCCACGCCAGCAAGGCGTGGCCCCCACGCTCCAAGGACCCTGACCGGCATATCGCGGCGGCCTTGGCGCGTAGGGTTAGCCGAGTTATTCGAGATCGGCGTCAATGCGAACGATCAGCCCGGCGGCATTGACTGAGATGTCCAGAAGGCCGATCTCGTGACCAAAGTCTCCGGTGAAATCGACCCGCACGCGCGCTCGGCCATCGCCGATGCTCTCGATCGAGAGGAAGCGGGTGACCGTGTGATAGCCTACGAAATACCGCTCGATGTAGTCGCGGACGCCGGCATGACCGTCGAAGCGGTGGCCGGTCGACGGGTCGTCGATCACCGCATCTGGCGTGAACAAGGTCAGTGCCGTGTCGGCGTCGAAGGCGTTGGTTGCCGCGATCAGCGCACCTGCCGCTTTGCGCAAGGTGTTGGTGGTCATCGCTTCAGCTCCGGTGCTGCCAGCTCTTGAAGACGAATTCGAGGCTGTAACCGTCCGGGTCTCTGACCTGCGCCGCATAGTAGCGGGGATCGTAGTGAAGCTGCGGTCCCGGTGCGTGGATCTCGGTCGCGCCGGCCGCCAAGGCTTCGGCATTGGGGGGAATTCACCATCGCTTCGGAATCGTCGACGAAGCCGACATGCACCGCGCCGGGTGTTGCTGTGTCCCGCCTCAGCCAGAAGAACATCCGGCCCTTCGAAACGAAGCCCTTGAGGTCGGGGTGCCCGGCCGGGCCGTCCTTGCCGTCGTAGTCGACGCGAGCGGTGATGCCGAGGATCGGGAGTATCCTCTCGTAAAAGGCGATCGAGCGCGCCGTGTCATTTGCTGTCAGGAAGATATGTTCGAGCATGTGAGCCTCCTCAAATCATATAGCCGCCGCCGATTTCGATGTTCTGGGCGTTGATCCAGCGGTTCTCGTCCGACAGCAGGCCGGCGACCATGCAGCCGATATCGCCCGGTTCGCCGACGCGACCGAGCGCAGTCTGCCCGGCGAGCAGCGCCTCGAATTCTTCGCTGAGGCCTCCGCCGAGTTCGGTGCGGATCGGTCCCGGTGCGATGGAATTGGCGCGGATGCGGCGCTCGCCGAACTCCTTGGCCATGTAGCGGGTCAGGACTTCAAGGCCGCCCTTGAAGGAGGCGTATGGCGCGACGCCGGCGGTCGCCACACGGCTGGTCGCGCTCGTCACGTTTACGATGTGACCGCCATCGGCGATCAGGGGAAGCAGGGCCTGCGTGAGGAAGAACGGCCCCTTGAGATGCACGCGGAACAGTCCCTCGAACTGTTCTTCGGTCACCGTCGCGATGGGGTTGTAGAGCCCGTGCCCGGCATTATTGACGAGGAAATCGAAGGTCTTTCTGTTCCAGGTCTTTGCTAGCGCTTCGCCGACTGCGTCGCGAAACGCAAGGAACGCCGCACTGTCGCTGACGTCCAGCTTTATGGCGACTGCCTTGCCGCCATCCGCTATGATCGCTTTGACGACCTTCGCTGCCGCATCTGGATTGCTGTTGTAAGTCAGGATGACACCCATGCTGCGCCTGGCGCACTGGATCGCGACGCTGGCGCCGAGGCCGCGGCTCCCGCCTGTGATGATGACGATGCTCATTTGGTGCTCCTTGGATTCACTGACCAGGTGATAGCCGCGGGGGATCGCGGCCGCTCGCACGATCCTCTTCGGATCTTGCCTATTTCTGCTTTCCTGTTGATCCGCGTGCATCGCTGTGAAACAACGCTGCCCATGGGCAGGCAGCTTCAGGAACTCAGGCAACTGGCTTCTCGCGCGGAGAACCGCCGCACGGAGACGGGCATTCCGCGTGTCGCCATGGTTCAGGGCGAGATACCGGAACATCAGCTTGCCGCCGTCTACGATCCCATGGTCAATCTGATCCTGAGAGGGTCGAAGACGATGACGGTCGGCGACCGGACGTTCCGCTACGATCCCGCGACCTATTTCGTGATGTCGGTCGATCTGCCAGCGGTTGGCTCCGTGCACCCATCTGAAAACGGAGAACCCTATCTGGCGATCAGTCTGACGCTGGAGCCGGCCATCCTTGCCAATCTGCTGGCCGACCTGCCCAAACCTGCTGGAGGTGAACTCTACAGCCCCGGTTTCTCCGTCGCGCCGGTCACACCGGACCTGCTCGACGCCTGGCTTCGCATGCTGCGCTTGATGGAGCGTCCGAACGAGATCGCAGCCCTGGCGCCTGCCTACGAGCGCGAAATTCTTTTCCGCGTGCTGCAGGGGCCGCTCGGCTGGTTGCTCCGTGATATCGCCACGCCTGACACTGCTCTGTCGCGGATCGGGATCGCCATCCAGTGGATCAGGGGGAACTTCGCCAAGCCGCTGCGCGTCGAGGCTTTAGCGGAGATGGCGGCTCTCAGTGTTTCCGCGTTCCACCGCCATTTCAAGGCCGTGACGGCGCTCAGCCCGCTGCAGTACCAAAAGCACGTGCGCTTGCTACACGCCCGATCCCTGCTCATTGCCGGAGAAGGCAACGCCACTTCCATCGCGTTCGGTGTGGGTTACGAAAGCCCAAACCAGTTCAGCCGCGAATATGCTCGTCAGTTCGGGTTGCCGCCGTCGAGAGATGTTGCGCGATTGCGCCAGAAAGGCCCACGCAACGCTGAACATTTGCTTGCGATCAGCAATGGATAATAATCGCGGGGCGAACTGGCGGACGACGAAGGACGACACCGTCGACAGGGCTTCAATTCAATCCTGCTCCGACATGGAGATGACATCCTTGTCGAGTCGCATCTTTTTCCGACATTCAAAGTGGTGCGGGATAGGGGAGGGAACAGCATGCTTCGGGCGCCTCGCATAGCCGAGGATAAAGCAGGGTACCCGCGGGCTGCGTCTTCAGATGAGTTCGACATGAGTTGCTCGCGCATTCAGACCAGCACAATCTTGCCTTCGCCCGCGGACTTCGCCGCGTGTTCGATTGCGGCGCCGAACTGTTCCAGCCCGTAGCGGGCGACGATGGGCAGCTTGCCTGGATGTTCGGCAAGCAGCGCCCAACATTCTCTTGTCGCCTTCGCGAGGGTCTCCCTGCCACCGTTGCGCTGCCAGGCGCTGATCGCGAAACCCTGCCACCGCAGGGACTTGTAGAGCAGGGTCGAGGCCTTAACTTCAACCGGCCGGTCGTCCAGGACTCCGTAGGAGAACAGCGACCCTCCGGGAGCAATCCGTTCGATGAGCGCGAGCGTATCGGGGCCGCCGACCGGATCGAGCACAAGGTGATAGGGCTCCACCTTGCTGAGGGTTTCCGCAATGCTGGCACCGAGTCCGACAGCTCTGTTTTCGGCATCAAGAAGACGGTAGCCCGCGCCCTCGCGCACTAGGCGTTCGACAGTCATGCCCCGCGTGCTTGCCAAATGATCGGCGACGGCGGCAACCGCGGAGCGCGCCGCAGTGAGCAGAACACGATGGCCGGGCACCGCCGGAGCCAGGTCCAGCATGCCCCAGGCGGTTAGCGGGTTGAGCGGAAACTGACAGACCACCTCATCAGCCAGACGCTCGGAGAGCTCAATGGGTACAGCATGCACCTGTTCGATCGGAACGGCGGCGTATTCGGCCCATGCACCGGGGCTGCGAAATGCCACGCGACACCCGATCTCGATCTCGCGGACTTCGGCGCCGACTTGTTCGACGATGCCGGCACCGTCGTATCCGGCAACCTGCGGATAGACGGGTTTCGTGCCGTATTTGCCGGCGATGAACAGCCGGTCGGCCGGCTGGATCACACGGGCGGTAACGCGCAGCAGGACCTGCCGAGGACCGCACGCGGGCTTCGGCGCCTCCCTGTAGCGAAGAACATCTTCGGCCGCGCCAGCCCGATCGAACACAATCGCCTTCACAAGGGTCTCCTTTGGCAAATTTCGCGACAACCTAGGCGCGGCATGCTATACCGAAAAGGACTTTCTTGATATGAGTTCAGATCAACATGGTATGAGATGGATCTGCGTCATTTGAGATATTTCGTCGCGGTTGCGGAGAACGAGCTTGTGACAAGGGCTGCGCAGCGCCTGCGCGTGTCGCAACCGCCGCTGAGCAGGGCCATTCGGGAATTCGAAAGCGAGTTGGGCGTCGACCTGTTCCGGAGACAGAAGCAGCGCTTGACTTTGACGGCCGTCGGCGCGGTGCTGCTGGATGACGCGAAGGCGATCCTCAGTCGGGTCAACGGCTTCAAGCAGCGAGCCCAATCGCTGTCATCCGGAGAGCAGGGTCGCATACGGGTTGGATACGTCGATGGAGCCATGCAAGGAGGCCTTCTGTCGAAGCACCTGCGGGAACTGCGCGCGCGCTGCCCGTCGCTCGCCGTAGATCTCGTACCGCTCAATAGCGAACTGCAGCTAAAGGCGCTCGCGGATGGAGTGATCGATGCCGGGATCGTCTACACGCCACGCTCTGAAAACGATGATGTTGTGGTTCACAAGCTGCTGGCGGATCGCCTTCTCCTAGCACTGCCGGTGGACGACAGGCTGGCTGGGAAGCGGCAGATCCGGCCGCCCGATCTGGACGGGGCGGCATGGGTCGTTGTGCCACGGGAAGAGGACACCAACTGGCAGGTCCGGTTTGCTCAGCAATATGCCAGCGCCGGCTTTCGGCCCGAAATTCGTTACGAAGTGTCTCAGCTTTCGGCGATGCTTGGGCTGGTCGAGGCCGGCGTGGGCCGAGGCTTCGTCCCCGCGAGCGCCACGCGGGCGCAAGTACCCGGCGTCAAATTCCGATCCTTGTCGTGGTGGACCCATACGGTCGATTTCTGGCTCGCTTGGCGCAAGCAGAACCCCCCTCCAGTCGTTCGACAGCTATTGCTCGCCAATCGAATTTCGGCGGAGTAAACGTTTCTCTAAGCGCGCCGACAGACAAGCTGGCTCGACCCAGTTCCGCGCTGCTTGCGCCCAGATCTCGCCACACGCGGGTATCGCCACGATTTGCCGTCCAGCGCATTCGGTGCAATTTGCATTCATGAAGATATCCGGCCCCGATCTCCACTTGTTTCGTGTCTTTGAAAGCGTGGTTCGCAATGGCGGCATATCTGCAGCACAAATGGAGCTGTCGCTCAGCCAGCCAACGATCTCCTCCCCCAGATTGGTCATTGCCATCCGCATGTGGCGAGAGCGATCTACCGCCAGGCCAGCGCGCTGAACACCAATACGCGCTACATGTGCGACGTGGCGGTCGAGTACGCAGCGCGCCTGACCGCCGACCTGCCTGATCACCTCGACACCTGCATCTTCGTCAACTCGGGCAGCGAAGCCAACGACCTGGCGATGCAGATAGCCATGTTGCTCAGTCGGCATGATGGCGGCTTGATTATCGACCAAGCTTACCACGGATGCACCGAGCTCACGACGGCGCTCTCCAATGAAAGCTGGCGTCCAAAGGGACGCCCAACACCGCGGAAGTGGACGTTTTCATCAGCGCTTTTGACGCCAGCTTAGCGCGATGATGAGTCCGAAAACACCGCCGCCGACCCAGCCGATGGAATGAAGTCGTTGCAGGCGTCGCCAGCAGGCGTTCTATGACAGCCCTATGCATTGGACACATGCAGCGACAAGGCCAGCCTGGTAAGCCTCCACATCGATATTCAACTTCGGGGACCACTCTTTGAATTCACGCCCTCAAGCAAGGCGAGCAGGCCTTTCAGAATTTCGATTGGCGGTGGCGGGCACCCCGGAATGTGCAGGTCGACGGGCAGAGCCTCCGACACGCCGCGCAATACGGCATAGCTGCCGGCGAAACAGCCGCCGTTCCTGGCGCAATCTCCGAGTGCGACCACCCATTTGGGATTGGGAGTTGCGTCGTAGGTTCGCTTCAACGCCTCTCGCATGTTCTTGGTCACGGGCCCGGTGACGAGCAGTACATCGGCATGGCGAGGCGATGCGACGAAGCGGATTCCAAAACGCTCGATGTCATAGAAGGCGTTGCTGAGAGCGTTCATCTCAAGCTCGCAGCCATTGCAGGAACCGGCATCGACTGCCCGGATCGACAGGCTTCGCCCCAATCGTTTGTGAGCAGCGCCATCGAGCGCGCGCGCGAGTTCATCGACCGCCGTGTCGCTCGCCGCCGGCGGACGCTCTGTCAGCGGCGGACGTATCAGGCTTTCAAAAAGCAGCTTGCGCATGACAGCGTACCCTCAGAGATCGTGGCCTGAATAAGAGCAGTTGAAGGATTTGTTGCACAGCGGGAAGTCGGCGACGATGTTTCCTTCGATCGCCGCTTCAAGCAGAGGCCATTGAAACCATGACGGATCGCGCAGGTGACAGCGCTCGACCAAGCCGCCTTTGCCGATACGCAGCCAGGCCAGAATGTCGCCCCGAAAACCCTCGACCAGCGCCATGCCCTCGCGCGGCCCGTCTGCTGCGGCGAGATCAACGCGGATCGGACCGCCGGGCAGCCGCTCCAGGATTTGCTCGATGAGCGACAGGCTCTGTTCGACCTCGCGGATGCGGATCCAGACGCGGGCATTAACGTCGCCCTCCTTAAGGACAGCTATTTCGAAATTGAGTTCGTCGTAAGGGGAGTAGCCCGGACTGCGCCGCGCGTCGAAGTCGCGACCAGAGGCGCGACCGACATAGCCGCCGGCTGCGTATTGCCGGGCAAGCTGCACGTTAAGTCGGCCGGTTCCGACGGTCCGGTCCTGCAGCGAGGCAGTGTTGTCGTAAAGTTCAATCAGGTGAGGGAAGCGTTGCCTGATCTCCGCGATCACCGACCGAACCGCGCGCGCTCCCTCCTCGCCTAGTTCGCTTGCCACCCCTCCGGGTACGATAAGGTCGCGCACCAAACGATGGCCGAAAGCAGCATCGCTTGCCCGCAATACACGCTCGCGCAATACCCCGCAGTGGGCATGCATGATCGCGAAGGCAGCATCATTGCAGATGGCGCCGATGTCGCCCAGATGATTGGCCAGGCGCTCCAACTCGGCCATGAGCGCCCGCAACCAGACCGCACGTGATGGAACCTGGATACCCAGCGCCGCTTCGACCGCGCGGGCAAATGCAAGGGAGTATGCCACGGTGCTGTCACCCGAGATTCTGCCCGCCAGCTTACCGGCGCGATCGATATCGGACCCCGCCATCAGACCTTCTATGCCCTTATGGGTATATCCGAGGCGCTCCTCGAGCCGGACGACCGTTTCGCCGCTCGCCGTGAACCGGAAATGCCCCGGCTCTATGATGCCGGCATGCACGGGCCCGACCGGGATCTGATGCAGGCTTTCCCCCTCGGTAGGCAGGAAGGGGTAGGGGGACGCTGTCGGGGCAGATGTCCGGACACGGGTGGCCAATGGATAGCTGACACCCCAGTGGCCATGGTCAAGCCACGGTCGTGTATCGGGCGCGCCTTGCGGCAAGAGCCCAAACAGGTCAGCGGCCGCGCGTTCGAGGCGCAACGCGGGCGCATGTAGCCGGCCGACCGACGGGTAGCGGCCATCCCGGCATTCCAGGCTGACAACGCCGATGTCCTTGGCATTTTCATCGAGAAGCGCCATGTGGACGGTGATTGGCTCACCCCACAGACCAAGCAAGCTCCAGTGACCCTCGACCAGTTGCTCGATGGCAAAGCTCCATGTTCTCGGGGTCGCCACAGCACGCGGCCACGGGGCATGCTTCTCGACGCGTTGGCCAGCGAGAATGAAGTCGATCAGTGCGGGCATGCTTTTTCTTCCGTCCGCTTCACCCCAGGATACTTGCGACATGCTGGAACCATGTGACCAGTGGAGGCGGCAGATAGATGCCGGCGGCAAACACCAACGCCAAATGGGAATACATCGGAACGTAGGACGCTTTGGCGGGCGCGGTGCTGCCGTGCGGTTCGCCGAAAGCGACGCCGGTCAGTCGAAGCAGCAAGGCTCCGAAAGCGAGCAGAATTCCGAATACCAACGGCATCGCCAAAAGGGGGTGTCTTGCAAATGTCGAACTCACGACCAGGAATTCGCTCATGAAGATGCCGAGCGGGGGGAGGCCGGCAATGGCGACGACGCCGATGACGAGCGCCCAGCCAAGCCCTGGATGCGTCTCCGTCAGTCCCCGGATCTCCGCTATGTTTTGCGTCCCCTTGACCTGTGCAATATGTCCGACCGTGAAAAAGATCGCCGACTTGGTCAGGCTGTGCATGACCATGTGCAGCAGGCCGGCAAAGTTGGCGAGCGGGCCACCCATGCCGAAAGCGAACACGATGATGCCCATGTGCTCGATCGAGGAGTACGCGAACAGGCGTTTGATGTCGCGGCGGCGGTAGAGCATGAAGGCTGCGAAAACAAGCGATGTCAGCCCCATCGTGATCATCAGTGGCCCAGGCGCGATTGCTTCTGGGCTTGCCGCGAGCAGCAGCTTGAAGCGCAGAACGGCATAGAGCGCGACGTTCAGCAGCAAGCCCGACAGCACTGCGGAAATCGGCGTCGGGCCTTCCGCATGCGCATCGGGCAGCCAGGCATGCAAGGGCGCGAGCCCAATTTTGGTGCCGTAGCCGAGGAGCAAGAAGACAAAAGCAACGTTGAGCAATGCCGGGTCGAAATGCGCCGCGTGCTCGATAAGCACTGTCCAGACCATGGCATTGGTGCCCTCGCCGACAACCGGCTGGGCGGCCATGTAGACGAGGATGGTGCCGAAGAGGGCAAGTGCTATGCCGACGCTTCCCAGAATGAAATATTTCCAGGCGGCCTCCAGTGCTTCATGCGTGCGATAGATGCCGACCATGAGCACGGTGGTCAGCGTGGCAAGCTCCACCGCCACCCACATCAAACCGATATTGTTCGACACGAAGGCGAGGTTCATGCCGAACATCATGATCTGGTACATTGCGTGGTAGAACCGCAAATTCGGCGCGGTCAGTCGTCCGGTATGCAGTTCGTGCGCAATATAGGAGGCGCTGAAGACGCTGGTCGTGAAAGCTACGAACGTGTTGAGCACGATGAATACGATGTTGAGATCGTCGACGAGCAGATACTGGCCGGGCTCTGGTCGTTCCATCACGAACAGTGACAGCGCGGCGAGCAAGGTCAGGAAGCTCGCAGCGACATTCAGGCCGGCCGTCAACCGATAATTCGGCAGCGCCGCGAAAAGCGCGGCCGCGACGACTGGTATCACCAAAATGGCGGCCACGGCATCGAAGGAAAACGCGGTCATCGGCGTTCGCCCCTATAGTCGTCGAGCGCGCCGACATCCACCGAGTCAAACCTTTCGCGGATGCGAAACAAGAAGACGCCGATGACGATGAAGGCGATTAGGATCGAGAAGGCGACACTTATCTCGACGACCAGCGGCATGCCCTTGGCTCCCGTGGCGGCCAGCACCAGGCCGTTCTCGAGCGACATGAAGCCGACAACCTGGCTGACGGCATTACGGCGAGTGACCATCACCAGAAGCCCCAACAATATGATAGACAGCGCGAAGGCCAGGTCCTCACGGGCGAGGGGGTCAGCCTCGGGAGTGACCCGCAGCATCAGTACCATGGAGAGCGTCACCAGGCCTATTCCGGCAAGCATGGTCGGACCGATGCCGACGGCGGTCTCGATGTCGCGATGGATGCCGAGCCGCTGAATGATGCGATGAAGCCCAACGGGAATTACGATCGCCTTGAAAACGAGAGCGATCGCCGCAGTGACATAGAGATGATGGGCGTCCTGGATGTATGCCTGCCAGGCCACGGACATGGCGAGGACGATCGCATGAAGCGCAAAAACGTTGATCAGAGCAAAGAGGCGATCCTGGTACAGCATCATGAAGCTGACCAGCACTAGGCCGCCGGCGAGCAGGTGAGCGATGTCGAAGGTGAGGCTGTGCATCACAGGCTCCGCGAGACGAACAGCAGAAGCGTGCCGAGCAGGGCCAGCATCAAAGCGGCACCGAGGAAATCCGGGACGCGGAAGACTCGCATCTTGGCGATGGCAGTCTCAAACAGGGCGAGGAGAGTGCCGCTGACGGCAAGTTTGCCGATATAAAAAACGACGCCCAGAACATAAGATCCCGGTCCGGCTCGGGCGGTCACCAGCCCCCAAGGCAGAAAGACGCAGGAAATCAACGACATATAAAGCAGGAGTTTGAGGAAGGCCGCGAACTCGATCATCGCCAGATGTCGACCCGAATATTCCAGCACCATCGCTTCATGAACCATGGTGAGTTCCAGGTGGGTCGATGGGTTGTCCACCGGTATGCGGGCGTTTTCGGCAATCGCCACCATCACGAGAGCGATGAGGGACATCCCGAGCGATACGCGCAGGCCAACCTGTGGCGAGCCCATGAAGGCAGCGACTGTGGACAACTGCGTGGCGCCGGCGACGAGCGCCAGGCTGAACACGATCAGCAGCATAGCGGGCTCGGCCAGGGAAGCGATCATCACCTCGCGGCTTGCGCCGATGCCGCCAAAGCTCGTACCGACATCCAACCCCGCCAGCGCCAGGAAGAACCGTGCGCTTCCAAGCAGTGCGACGATGGCTATGAGATCGGCGGTCCAACTGAATGTGAGGCCGGTGGCGAATGTCGGGATGAGTGCGGCGGCGACCCAGGTAGCGGCAAAGATCAGATAGGGTGTCACGCGAAACAGCCAGGATGCATTATCCGCCAGAACGACTTCCTTGCGCATCAGCCGCAGGAGATCGCGGTAGGGTTGGATCAGGGAGGGACCCTGGCGGCGCAACAGTCGTGCCTTTACCTTGCGCACGAAGCCGGTCAGGAGCGGTGCCAGCAAAAGCACGAGCGTCATCTGCGCACCTTGGACGCCCAACTCAAGGATCAGGGCCATAGTGCGAGCACCAGAAGCAAGGCCACGAGAAAAAGAAAGACGAGGGTCAGGTAACGCCTGATCGTCAGGAACTGCAGATGGTTGAGGTGCTCGGTCGCAAAGTCGATGCCCCTGGCGATGGGCTGGTAGACCACCTCCCAGATCACATCATGCATTTCGACATTCAAACGAGATGGGCCGATCTCACCAGGGGCCGGCATTTCGACCGTTTCCCTTGCCCGGAATACGAATGTACCGAAGACGCG
Organism: Mesorhizobium sp. M0051; assembly: GCF_040323235.1. Taxonomy (NCBI): domain Bacteria; kingdom Pseudomonadati; phylum Pseudomonadota; class Alphaproteobacteria; order Hyphomicrobiales; family Phyllobacteriaceae; genus Mesorhizobium; species Mesorhizobium sp. M0051. The sequence goes on along the minus strand of NZ_JAMYUT010000032.1, from coordinate 7,762 downwards.
GCGGATCGGCTGCGCGAAGCTGACGGCCGTGTACTGCGAGCTTGGAGTCACATCCGGAAAACCACAACCCCAGGCCGGACCCCGGCGGAGTGCATGCGACGCGAAGCGATGGATCACATATGCCGCGGCGGAGGCGGAAAAGGCGATGAACAGGAACACCAGCAGGCCGTTGTAGGAACTGCGGCTTGCTGCAATCGGCACGATCGACAGCCAGGCCTGCGCCATCTGCACAGGCATGCGGCTGCCAACCAGCGGGCGCGTCACCGACGAGAGGCCGTCTATGACTAGACCTGGAAGGATCCCTGCAAACAGGCAAAGTGCCGCGAGGGCGAACATTGCCGCCAGCGAGTACCGATCGACCTCGTACGCGCGTTCAACTGCGGCCGAGCGTGGCCTGCCGAGGAACGTGATCCCGAACGCCTTCACGAAGCAGGCCGCGGCCAGTGCCGCCGAGAGTGCCAGCAGACCACCAACGGCAGGCACCATGACTTTCAGCCCCCATTGTGGCAGATCGGGACTCTGCAATATGGCTTGAAAGGCCAGCCACTCGGAAACGAACCCGTTGAAAGGTGGAAGTGCCGAGATCGCGACGCAGCCGACAAGAAAGGCAAAACTTGTTAGGGGCATGCGATGTATGAGCCCGCCAAGCTTCTCCATGTCTCGCTCGCCGGTTGCCGTCAGCACGGCGCCCGCACCGAAGAACAGCAAGCTCTTGAAAAAGGAATGGTTGAGGACGTGGAACAGCGCGGCGGTGAGGGCCAATGCTGCTGCCGATGGCATCGCGTTCGCCTTAAATGCCAGCGCCAGTCCAAGGCTTACGAAGATCACGCCGACGTTTTCGATGGTGCTATAGGCAAGAAGCCGCTTCAGGTCCTTTTCCATCAAGGCGTAAAGGATGCCGAGAACCGCCGTCAGGCCTCCGAGAAAAAGCACTGCAACGCCCGACCACCATGCCGGCTCACCGAGCAGATCGAAGGTAACGCGTATGAAACCATAGATGGCCACCTTCGTCATGACGCCGCTCATCAGAGCCGAGACGTGGCTTGGCGCGGCCGGGTGAGCGAGTGGAAGCCAGACGTGTAAAGGGACCAGTCCCGCCTTGGAGCCCGCGCCCAGCAACATGAGCGCCAGGACGAAAGTTGCGACGAAAGGGGTGGGAGCGGCAGCACGCATCGCTTCGAACGTGTAGTTCCCGCCAGGGCCCGACAGGAGGCCGAATGCAAGCAGCAGCGCGAGTGTGCCGAAGCTCGCCATCACGAGATAGATGTAACCCGCCCGTGCATTGTCCTGTTCGCGATGGTGCGCCATGACGAGCGCCCAGGAGGCGAGTGACATGAATTCCCAGGAAAGCAGGAAGGTGAAGGCATCGTCGGCCAACACGACAAGATTCATTCCTGCGAGGAAGGCCGGGAAGAACGGCAACACCCGATGTGGCGCGGATTCATGCCTGCCGTATCCGAGGCCGTAAAGACTGGCCATGGCGCCGCCGAAGTTGACGACGACGAGGAAAAACATGGAGAGCGCATCCAGGCGGAAATGAGCGCCAATCCATGGCAACCCAAGAGGCAACGCGGCAGTCGATGGAGTGACGGGATCATCGAAGATGCGGCTGGCGAGAACCAGGAGCACAGCCGCCGATATACCGAGCGTCAAGCTGTAGATCAGGTGTGTTCCCGAGCCCGACCTGCGGCTTTCCGCAATCGCAAGCACCGCAGTCCCCAGGAGCGCAGCAATGCTCCATAGGAGGACCGCGGCCCCTGAAATCACGCCACGCTCCTCACGGGAATTTTGGCATCCGCATCGACCCCGCCCAGAACCTTGGCAGGGTCAAAATCTGCCTTCAGCCGCACGCCGCGCCCGCCCGTTTGGCTAGAGGCGCCTTCGGCAATCAATTCGACGCCGGCGAGATCGAGTGCCCCGATCAACTTCATGAGGGAATCGACATTGCCCCGGATAATCGACTCGCTGGCTTCCATGCGTTGAATTGTCGGCACGGAGAGGCCGGACAATTCGGCAAGCCTGCGCTGATCGATGCCAAGGAGTGCCCTCGCAGCACGCAACTGTGGAGCGGTTATCACGGTCGCATCCCCTCTTACCCAGCGTTGAGATATTATCTCTACGAGTTGCAGCATATATTAAAATGTAGAGCATTCAAATAATGATGCGTGACGCATCTGCCTTGGCCGCTACGGCCTTTGTGCGAAGCGCCGCATGACGAAGCCCCATTAGGTGCTCACAGAACAAAGTTCGTGAAGTCGGTGCGGCAGTGCAGCCAAATCCGGCACGCGGCAAAATCCGGCATGTAGCAAAGGTCTGTCGAACTACGGCCAGAGCCGCCTCATGCGAACGGACACATCCTCCAGGACGGGCATGGAGGCAAGCACGAGGAGCATGGCCGCGAGAAATAGCGTCACTGCAAAACCGACGTGTTTGAAACCCACGGCGCCGATGATGCCGCCGATAAAGAACAATGAAACAAGCGACGCTAGCAGCCTCAGCTTCCTTCGATCTGCTTTCACGAACAGTTCGTCCGAGTCATTGCCTGGGATGTTCCAATAGAGCAGCTTGCCCAGTTCAATGCCCATATCAGTCACCAGGCCAGTGACATGCGTCGTCCGAATTCTAGCTTCCGACAGCTTGGTGATGATGGCGTTCTGCAAGCCCATGATGAAGCAAAGCAGCATCACCGTCATTGGCACAAATAGGGCTTCATGGCGGGCAAGATGGCTGCCGAGCAGGCCGAAGCAGATCAGCAGGATCGCTTCCAGGACCAGCGGAAATGCATACTCGCCCTGCAGGCTCTGCCGCCTTCCCCAATTGACCAGGACTGCCGAACAGGCGGCACCAGCGACGAATGACGACAAGGCCCCCAACCCGGAAAGCGCGAGTTCGACGTTGCCGAGCGCCAGATGATCAGCCATCGAGGAAACGATGCCGGACATGTGGGACGTGTACTGCTGAACCGCCAGAAAGCCGCCGGCATTGGCCGCCCCTGCGACAAAGGTCAAGAAACGGGCGAGATGCCGATCGGTTCTTTCGCTTCGTTCCTTTCCGGTCAATCGGCGTAGATACATGATCATGAGCGAATCTTGCCTTTCCAAGCGGAGAAGCAGGACCGCAAGCTGACGTGCTGGGAGAGGCTCATTGGTGTTTCTGGAAGGAAAGGAGGACGAAGGACGGTGAATGCGTGGCGCCAAGCGCTTTGTACGATCTAGTTTGGCCTGCCCAACAGCGTTTCCGGGTGCCGGAATCTGACGCCGCGGGCGGCACGAAGCTGGGAAGCAGTGATCATTGAGGTGTGGTGTCTGATATGAGAAATGATATTCAGCACGGTATCATTGGAGTATGAAACATCAACACAAATCGAAAAATAGTGATCGCCCGCACTCGGCAATCCGCCGTCACCTCGGCAGCGTCTCGACGCAAGTCATGGAGCAGGGCCTTTGCTCGGTTTTGACCGTCCGCTTGAAGGTGATCGAGGAACGAGGTCAGCGGCAGCCTTGATGCGTATCCCAATCTTTTGGGCAGATCGCGTACTGGCTCAGAAGGCGCGACTTATGGCGCCGTCGAACCCGATACTCCGTCAGGCACCTGGCACTCGCTCGGACTTGGCACAGCAGTCTACGCAGCAGTTCTGACGCATTGTACATCAGGAGGCCCCCAGGGCTACGAAAAGTGATTGTCCCTGCCTGTCGATGCGCAGCAAAATTGGTTTGTTCTGCTGACGGGATTTCGACCACTCTTGCTGGATATCCGAAGGCTGCGTCACATTCCGGTTGTTGGCCGAGACGATCACGTCGCCAGGCCTCAGGCCGCCTTCCGCGGCAAGGCTGTTGGGTGCCACTCGCTGGATGTACACGCCGGTCGTGCCCGGCTGTAGACCCAGTTGCTGACGCGCCTCGTCCGGGATCGGGCTGAGCGAAAGTCCAAGGTGTTGGTCTGCGGCCGCGGGGGGAGGAACAGCGCCCGTCTGCACCTCTTCGTCCTTGCGTTGACCAACTGTCAGGGCCAGTTCCTGCGGGCTGCCATCCCGGATTCTAGTCAGCGTCGCCTTTGACCCTGGCTTCTGATTTGCTGCTGCAAGAGTTAGATCGTGAACACTTTGAATGTCCTTGCCGTTGAAACGGGTGATGACGTCACCCGACTGTAAACCTGCTTTGTCGGCCGGACTGCCGGGCTCGACGGAAGCAACCAGCACGCCCATTGGCCCTGGCATTCCAAGAGCCTCGGCAATTGACGGCGAGACTTCCTGGAGCCGCACTCCAATGAAGCCGCGTTCGATGCGGCCGGTGCGGATCAACTGGTCGACGACACTCTGGGCAGTTCGCGAAGGCACGGCGAATCCGATGCCGATGCTGCCCCCGGACGGCGAGACGATGGCGGCATTGACCCCGATCACTTCGCCGCGCACGTTAAACAACGGTCCGCCGGAATTGCCCCTGTTGATGGAGGCGTCTGTTTGCAGGAAATCATCAAAAGGCCCGGATTGGATGTCGCGTGAACGGGCAGAAAGCACACCAACTGTGACGGTTCCGCCGAGCCCGAATGGACTGCCGATCGCGATTGTCCAGGCGCCCGGCTGCATTGCGTCCGAGTCGCCCCAAGCGACTGTTGTCATGTTGGGCCGCGGCTCAATCTTCAGCACGGCGATATCCGTGGCCGGGTCCCGGCCTACAAGGCGAGCGGGCTTAGATTCCTTGTCGGAAAACAGGACGTGAACTTCGGTAGCGTCGGCGACAACATGATTGTTGGTGACAATATAGCCCTCGGGGCTGATCACGAACCCGGAGCCAAGGGCTTCTCGTACCTGCGGTTGGGCAGGTCCCAAGCCGCGACTATCGAACGGGTCGAGAAAATCGTTGAGTGTTGTCTGGTCCTGGATAATCTGTCTCGTCGTGATCGCGACAACTGCCGGCAGCTTTTGCCGCACGATTTCGGTGAAATCGTTCGGGATCTCCTGAGCTACGGTCGGAGCAAAGTCGCCGACCGAGAGGATCAGCGTTCCCGCCACGAGCCCAGCCCATAATTGCTTCTTCGAAATGTAGGACATGATTGGTTCTCCTGCCCGGGCCGCCCCGGCGCCGCTGCGTGACTATGCCCCTACGAACGCAAGAACTGCGCACGCTGATTGTTTCACCGGACCGAAAAAATGGCGCTCAAAGGGCTGAAATCCTGCGCCTGAAACCTACCTCGGCCATTGAAAATCGATCGAAAACGCCAAAAATCACACCGGTTCGCGAAAGCTGCCGATCCACGACAACAAAGGAGATTGTTCAAAGAGGCGGATCATCGCGCTCTTCTAGGACGTCAGCAGAGTCCGACCTGAATGGAGCGCATCGGGCGGTAATCGACTCGCGAAATACGGTCAGCCGGCATCGGCGGACCGTTCCGCCGGCGGATCCTTCTCACTCAGCGGCAAGTCACGGCGCGGGAAGCTACCCGCCACGTGAAAATTTTCCTATCCTCTTGAAGGCGCAGGAACGGATTTTTAGATTCATGTTGGCCGGCCGCCAAAAGGGGCCGGCATGAGCCGAGGAGGCGCCAAGCCTTTTTGGCACCTTCTTGTAAACCATGTTGCTCAAAGGAGGATATGGCTATGAGGACAAACCTTGATTTTGCCCCCCTGTTCCGGTCCAGCATCGGCTTCGACCGCGTCTTCGACATGCTGGAAAATGCGAGCCGCGTCACTGCGACAGACAATTGGCCGCCCTACGACATCGCCAAGACAGGTGAGGACGACTATCGCATCACCATGGCGGTTGCCGGCTTCTCGCAGGATCAGCTGACAATCACTCATCAGCCTAACCTGTTGGTTGTGAGTGGGTCGCAACCTGGCGAGGACAATGGCCAGTACCTCTATCGCGGCATTGCCGGGCCCGCTTTCGAGCGTCGGTTCGAACTGGCCGACCATGTGAAGGTCGTCGGCGCCGGCCTGGACAATGGGTTGCTGAACATCGATCTCAAGCGCGAGCTTCCCGAAGAGATGAAACCGCGCCGGATCGCCATCGCCGGCAGCACGGCAAAGGCAGCGCCGCGACAGATCGAAGCCGAAAAGAACGCGGCCTGAAGTCAGCGTGAATCAGAAGCGACAGGCACCCACTGACGCATAGAGCAGGCCGGAGGCGGCACGTCGCCGTCTCCGGCGCATCCTTCGCTCCATCGGAGAGACGAATGATGCAGGTGCAAGCAAGTGAAGTCGCTCGAGTCCAAGCACGCGAACGAGTCGTGGAAAATTGCCGGCGCGGATCTTTCTGGAACCGGCTTCAACTGGCCTTGCTGCGGGCCAGCGACGCCGCTGCTTTGCGAGCGTCGCATCATGGGCCAGCGTTGGCGGAACCTTGAGGCGATTTATGCATCGCCGATCGAGGTGGTGATGAGTGAGCGTGTTTCAATCGCTGACAACCCCTTCACTGCCGGACGCGATCAGCCCTGACGAGTAGACGTTTATCGACACATTGCGCCACAGCCTCACCGTGGCGAACGCGCGAGACTTGATCATTATCCCGCCCTTGCTTGCCATGCTGGCCCTGCGCTCGCAAGGCGCCTTAAGATTCTGGCTGTTCGTCTCGCCATCTCCTCTTGAACTGAAAAGAGGCGATTCCGATCTTTTCCACAGCTGCCGCCTGGTCTGCCGGGTTCGTCGGCTTACCCCTCATCTTGGCGACAGGACGAGGCAGAAATCGGTTGGCGCGCAATTCGAAGGGAGGTCATTATGGAAAGTGAGATGTTCAAACATGCGATTTTCGTACGGGACGATACCTTTGCTCTCCGAAAGATCGTTTGTCTCATGGATGCGATAGAGTTTCTGGAGGAATGGCCGGTCGAAAGGCGAGGCCTCCTTCACGCGGCGGCATGTGACACTTGCTACGCTGCGTATGATGGTCGGAAGTCTGTCGAGTCGGCGCACAAGACGTTTACGGCTTGGGCACGCAGGGTCGGTGTGATCGACAATGTGCCTGTGGCGCCGCACTGGATGACTGGGCCGAAGATTGGCGGCGTAAATCAGCCTATGGATATTGACGGCTAGCCCGTCATCCAGCGGCTAAAGACGGGGGCAATTCGAATCGCCGCCCGATGCCTCGTCATGCGATGGCAAGGCTCGCAGAGTTAGGGGCTCACGCGAAATCGGGATTGGTCTTCGAAAAGCTGTAGCCGGCTTCTCAGAATTAATGGCTGCCGCCGGGATTCCCTTGGGCCGGATCCGCCAGGTCTTCGTCAGGTTGGATCAGATCGATTAGATTTGCCATCCGTGTTCCTGGCAGCGGTCGTCCCTCGCTCATCAGCGCCTCATCGGCAAAAGCCCAGGCCCATGCCTCTCTTAACTCCTCGAGCGAAGCACCGGACGCAATGATTTCAGCAATCGTTGCGTCGTCGACGCGTCCGAGGATCGAGAGAACGTCTTGGCGTGTCATGCTCATCCTTTCCTCCGTCCGAAATGCTAGCGAAGCAGATGGTGTTCGAAGGACTATTTGCAAGAGGCGTCCCCCGGCTTTACGCTTGCGACGGCGAGTCCGGAGCAGAGATGGCATAGTGGGCATGCAGCCAACAGTTGGACCTGAATCTGACAGCGAAGCGCCGGCTGCCGCCCTCCAAGTCCGCCGCGCCCTCCAAGTCCGCCGCGAGAGACTGGCGATACGAAAGTTCACCCAGTAGCAGCGGCGATCATCCCCTTTGACTGCAGGGCTATCGCATATGAGTAAAGAGGCTAAGCAGGTTTTGATCGGCCCATCGTGCCTTGAGTCGTTTGTGGCTGAGCGGGATG
>NZ_JAMYUT010000031.1:0-90057 GCF_040323235.1 Mesorhizobium sp. M0051 | reverse complement strand
TGTCCATGCCGTTCAACGGCTTCACTGGACGAGGTTAAGTGCTTGCAAAAGCTGCAAAATAGGCGCGTTTATGGACGGAAACTAGTCTAGTTCCCGTCTGCCGGTAGCTTTTTGCGATAGGAATTTTTTCTTGACTCTGTGCCCTCAGCTATGGTAGATATTCGTCCATGGTGCTGATTTGCGCCAGTGACCCGCCGCTCAGGCGGGTTTTTCGTTTTATGCTCCGTCAGCCTACGCGCCGGCGAAGGCTCCGAAGGAACCCGTTAACCCGAGTTCGTAGCCCTGGAACCTAAGGCAGGACAACGGAGCTTCGGAAACCGATTCTCTGTCTCAATTCACTGTATGTGGACGACGACGTAGCGTCCGCTATAGGCCTGATAATACGTACTGCCGCAGTGCCATATTACGGTGCCATTGACCGAGGTTTTCACGCATGCCGCCGGGAGCCTTGACACATAGATGGTCGAACGACGGATCACTCGGCGTGTGGTACGCCTTGCGACCCCCGCGGCGCTGCCAGGCGTGAGCGGATGACCAACTCTCGCCTGCGCGTCGCCAACGAAGGAGGCGAAAGGTGCAACCGTGTCGACCAAGCCTGCAAACATCATAGCGACGACGATCCCGGCAGCACCGGTCAATCTCAAGCTAATTCTTGTCATTGTTCAACTTCCCTGTCCCTGAGCGGATTACGAGTCAGAAGCATCTCTCCTTTAGAAGATACTAATTTTCGCGTGCAACTACTATCCGAATTGCGCAAATCCGATTGAGCTGATCCATGATGACACGGCTCAACTCGCGCCGGTCACGACCTGCCGGCACGAAAGAATGTTTCTTTGGGGGACTCGCCGAAGAGCAAGCGATAGCTCGCTGCAAAACGGCCGAAATGGGTGATCCCAAGGTCCATCGCCACCTTTGTGACAGTTAGGCCATTCGCACGCGCAGTCGCCAGTTGCCGCCTGGCTTCATTGAGACGGAGCGCCCTGATGAATTCGAGCGGACTCACGGCGAAGGTGGTACGAAAAGCATACTCCAATTGTCGACGGCTGACCCCGACTTCCCTGCACAACCGAATGATCGGCATGTCTTCCCGAATGTGGGCGTGAATGAAGTCCTCGGCGGCCGATGCTTGGCGAAGATGCCGACGGGCAGAACGGTCGATACCGGGGTCGCGATCGTCCGCGACCGCACGAGCTTCGGCAAGTGACCCCAAATATTCTACGAATGCGACGGGAGGGTCCTCCATTTGAACCCCAGCGCTTGCGGCCGTCGCGAAGCGGTCTGCCAATAACTCGATCTGACCCCGAATGGTTCGTGCATAGTTGGGAGTCAGCCGAACGGCGCTGGGGTGGTCTGCCGCTTGCTCGACGATCACTCCCGTGGCACCCGCCTGGATTTCCGCCCATTTCGCCGCCGGAACAACGGCGCCCGCATAGCTGAGACCGGGCTGGACGCTTGCCGTCACTGTCGTGCCGGCGGGGATTGTCACGATCATGTGGTCTTCGAGCGGAATGCCACAGATTGTCGAATCGCAGGCGCGCTCGACAGCCAAAATCACCACGGAGCCGCGATCCAGCTCGCCACTGGCCCGCAAGGCGCAGTTGAATTCGGCCAAATCGATTGCCCACTTGCCGTGGGACTGGATTTGCCGGATGCGCGAAGGCAGGCCCCCGGCCGAGAGCCTATCGACCTTCACCAGCATTCCTGAGGCTGCATTGGCAAGCTGGTCTGGGCCAAGCTGCACATCCCTGTGTGAAGGCGATGATGGCCAGGATGTCAAAATGTACGTCCTTTGCGCAAAGTGGATAGCAGGACCATTCTATTAGGTATAGCGTATGTTCAAATTGCGCGAAATCAATTGCGCGGGAATACTGCCGAGACACGGCTGGTGGGGGAATATGGACAGAGAATTTCGGCAGGGTGCGCTTAGAATATTGAGCACCAGTGCCGGGACTATGACCCGCTGCGGACCCAAAGCCTTCCTAGGCGCGGTCACGGTGCTGGCCAGCTTGGCGATAGTTCCGAGCGTCCACGCAGCGGAAGGCGGCGCGAGCTTCTATCTGCTCGGCTCGCGCGGCCCCATGGCGGGCTTCACCCCGCCGCCAGGCGTCTTCTTCCAGAACGATTTCTACATCTATTCCGGAAACGCAAAGGCCAATCTGGATCTCGGCGGAAGGCTGGTGGCCGACGTCGATGCGAAAGCCCTTATAAACCTCTCGACCGCACTTTGGGTTACTCCCTGGCAGGTCATGGGCGGCAATTTGGCGTTCACGGCGACCGTGCCGATCGGCGGCCCCGATATCACGGGCAGAATTGTTCCGAGCCCGTTGTCGGCATCCGACAGCATCACGACATTTGGCGATCCGGTGCTTGGAACTTTCGTCGGCTGGCACAACGGAGACTTTCACTGGCAGACCGGAGTGAGCGTGAACGTGCCGGTGGGGGATTACCATGAGGGAGACATCGCCAATCTCTCGTTCAACCACTGGGCCGCCGACATCTACGCATCGGGCACGTGGCTGAACTCCGCTACAGGCCTTGAACTCTCGGCGGCAACCGGCATCACCTTCAACGGCGAGGATACGGCGACCCACTACAAGAACGGCACGGATTTCCACTTCGAGGGAACGATCGACCAGCACTTCAGCAAAGCCTTCGACGTTGGCTTGGTTGGCTACTATTACAACCAGCTGACCGATGATAGCGGGTCCGGAGTCCCCCCGGTGCTTGGCGGGTTTAGAGGCGAAGTGGCGGCGATCGGAGCCACCGCGGGCTATAACTTTCAGGTTGGCAAGCTGCCAGTCTCGACCCGGATCAAATATTACCACGAGTTCGATGCCAAGAATCGTCTGGAAGGCGACTCGGTCTTCCTGACGATTGCCATGCCGCTTTGGGTGGCTGGGCACTGACCGGAAGAGGGCGCGCACGTTCGGTCGGTCCAAGCCAAGCCAGCGCCGACAGATCAAGGGAGGGCTAAAAAGTGAATAACGATCAGGACTTGCCGGAAACCGGTATCAGCTCCAAAATCACGCGGCGCGATGCATTGATGGCCGGCACGGCGGCTGTCGTTTCGCGGTTTGCCGCTCCGGTCGGCCTTTCGGGCGCCCTCGCCGGCCTTGCTGGGGTTCAGCCTGCGGCGGCCGAGCCGGCAGCCCCCAACATCGTCTACATCATTTCCGATGATCAGGGCTGGAAGGACGTGGGTTTCCACGGCTCGGACATCAAGACGCCCAACATCGACAAGCTCGCGGCCGAAGGCGCGCGGCTGGAACAATTCTATGCCCAGCCGATGTGCACACCCACCCGCGCTGCGCTGATGACGGGACGCTATCCGTTACGCTACGGGCTGCAGATGGGCGTTATCCCGTCGGGTGGCAGCTACGGTCTTGCCACCGATGAGTATCTCCTACCCCAGATGCTCAAGGACGCAGGATACAAGACCGCGATGGTCGGCAAGTGGCATCTTGGTCACGCAAAGACCGAATACTGGCCGCGCCAGCGCGGATTCGATTCGTTCTACGGCGCCCTGGTCGGCGAAATCGATCATTTCAAGCACGCTTCGCATGGCGTGATGGACTGGTACCGCAACAACAAGCCGCTGCAGGAGCCTGGCTTCGATAATACCTTGTTCGGCAAGGAAGCCGCCAAGGTTATCGAGAAGCATGACGGCAAGGCGCCGCTATTCTTGTATCTGGCATTCACCGCGCCGCATGCGCCGTTCCAAGCACCCGAAGAGTACATCAAAAAATATGCTCATGTCGCCGACGAGCAACGCCGGCTCTATTCCGCCATGGTCTCCGTCATGGACGACGAGATCGGCCGGGTTGTTGCCGCGCTTGAGAAGAAGAAGATGCGCGACAATACCATCGTCATCTTTCAGAGCGACAATGGCGGCGTGCGGGATGCGATGTTTGCGGGTGAATCGAAGGTCGGCAACAGCCTTCCGGCCGACAATGGGCCGTACCGCAGTGGCAAAGGCACACTTTATGAGGGCGGCACCCGCGTCTGCGGCCTGGTGAACTGGCCGGGCAAGGTAAAGGCGGGTGATGTGAACGGCATGATACATGTCTCGGACATCTATCCGACTCTCGCCGGGGTTGCCGGAGCGAAAATGACCAAGAACAAGCCGCTCGATGGCATGGATGTCTGGGAAACGATCAGCGAAGCGAAGCCTTCGCCCCGCAGCGACCTGGTCTACAATGTCGACCCGACCGGCGGCGCAATCCGTGAAGGCGATATGAAGCTTGTATGGTCGGCCGGCGTGTTGGAGCGAATCGAACTGTTCGATCTTGCCGCTGACAAGTCCGAGAAGACGAATCTGGCCGATAAGAATCCCGATAAGGTCAAGGAATTGAAAGGGAAAATCGTGGATCTCGCCAAACAAATGGCGCCGCCACTGCTGATGATGGAAGCGATCAAGCTAACCTTCGGCGCGCCGCCGATCGCCGCCGATTCGTCGTCGTTGTTCAATGAGCTCGGAGACTAGCTGCGCCAGATCGAAGTCCGGAGTTCCAATGGAACAAAGTCATGAATGAGGCGGGCGCGGCTGTGCTATTTACAGGGGATTTGGATCGAGTCCGTTCCGTTCCTGGGCACAGCCCGCCATTCCAAAATATGGTGCGGGTCCCCGGTGGGGAATTCCTGATGGGTTCGGACCACCACTATCCGGAAGAAGCCCCGGCTCACCGCGTCGTGGTGAATGGTTTCTGGATGGATGTGACGGCTGTCACAAATAGGGATTTTACGAAGTTCGTCGCCGAGACGGGGTATGCCACGCTGGCCGAGCGTCCTGCTAATGCAGCCGACTATCCCAGCGCGCCGGCGGAGATGCTTGCCCCCGCATCGGCGATATTCGTCCGGCCGCCACCTGGCACCGATCGAAGCAACCATTACCAGTGGTGGGCCTATGTGAAGGGCGCCAATTGGCGCCATCCACGCGGACCCGCGAGTTCGATCAAGGGTCTCGACGATCACCCCGTAGTCCACATCGCCTTTGAGGATGCTCAAGCCTATGCGAACTGGGCCGGAAAGGTGCTGCCGACGGAGGCCGAATGGGAGTCTGCCGCTCGCGGCGGACTGGATGGCGCCGAGTTCGTATGGGGCGACGAACTCACCCCAGGTGGTCAACATATGGCCAACACGTATCAGGGCGAGTTCCCGTTTCGCAACAATTGCGAGGACGGCTACGAATGGACTGCTCCCGTCGGCTCATTTGCGGCAAACGGCTATGGGCTCTACGACATGGCCGGCAATGTCTGGCAGTGGACGACTGACTGGTACCAGGAGCACAGCCGCATCGAGAGTCCCTGTTGCACGATGACCAATCCGCGCGGTGGCTTGCGCGAGGCGAGCTACGATCCGGCTACGCCCGACATGAGGATTCCGCGCAAGGTTACCAAGGGTGGGTCTTTCCTATGCGCGCCTAGCTACTGTCGGCGTTACCGCCCGGCCGCGCGCATGGCACAGCCTGTAGACACGTCCACTTGCCACCTCGGCTTCCGCTGCATCACGCGTTCGGCGTGAAGAAGCTTGCCCGATGATTGACAAGCACCATCGCGCCGAGAGTGAGCCGACGGGACGCAAAAGGGGAATGATGGCGCCGTCTCAGTCAATTAAGCGGAGGGGTAAGGGAAGTATTTCAGCTCTGTTTCTGCTTACGCTGACGGCGTGCGGCGGAGGGCCGGAAGGCGTTCTCACGCCGATTTCCGCGAACCTGGTGTCGCCGGCGGCATCGGATGTGACAATGCTGGTTGCGACCAGCCGCAAACCTTCCGGCGACCCGGCGACGCTGTTTACAGGCGAGCGCAGCCCGGCACTTTCCTTGACCGACCTGACCATTTCAATTCCACCGAACCGTGCATCCGGCACGGTCGAGTGGCCGAAAAAGCTGCCGCCGAATCCCCAAAAGGAATTCGCCGTTGTTGCCGCCAAGGGCCTTTCTATCCCCGAAGCTCGAGATTGGCTGCATTCTCACAATTCGAACGGCCATGTTCTCGTATTCGTACATGGTTTCAACAACCGCTATGAGGATTCGGTTTTTCGCTTCGCGCAATTCATTCACGACTCGGGAGCAAAGGTCGCGCCTGTCCTTTTTACGTGGCCATCGCGCGCGAGCGTCCTCGGCTACAATTACGACAAGGAAAGCACCAATTTCTCTCGCACCGCATTCGAGCGAACGCTAAAGGCTTTGGCCGATGACCGCAGTGTCACGGATGTTACCGTCATGGCCCACTCAATGGGAACATGGCTTGCCATGGAATCGCTGAGGCAAATGGCCCTGCAGGACGGGCAGGTTTCTCCTAAGATCAAAAATGTAATTCTTGCATCTCCCGACCTCGATGTGGATGTCTTCGGGCGGGAGTGGACCGAACTGGGTCCGAAGAAGCCGAAGTTTACAATCATCGTTTCGCGGGACGACCGGGCACTTGCTGTTTCGCGTCTGATTTCAGGCAATGTCGACCGGGTGGGACAGGTTGATCCATCGGCTGAGCCGTACAAATCAAAGCTGCAGGCAGCCGGAATAACAGTTATCGACCTGACCAACGTGAAGACGAACGACCGCCTGAACCATAGCAAATTCGCTGAAAGTCCGGAAATCGTGAAGCTGCTGGGGACACAATTGGCTTCCGGACAAACGCTGACAGACTCGAGAGTGGGCCTTGGCGACGGGTTGGGCATAGTGATTGCCGGCACCATCGACACGGTCGGCAACGTCGCGGCAACGACGGTCGGTGCTCCCATTACGGCCGTGGAGGGGAAAGCGGACAAACCCGCGCCCGACGAACTGGAGACGATACTGAAGGGCGATGCGACCACCGAGTGATCCGTACTGGAGAACCGACGCACGTTCGCCGCGCCGAGCAAGCTCGATTCCAAAACCTAGCAGGTTGAGTTCGATGCAGGCGGCAAGAAGAGAAGCTGCCTCGTGGAAACCGAAGGCAATGTCAAATCGGTTGAGCCTGCCTGATTGCCATCGGACCCCGCGCGGGGCAAGGGCCGGACAGAAAAGCTTGAATTGTTCGACGGTCGGGCGCTGGATGGCGAGACAGCAGCCGACGACCGACCGCCGGAACTGGCTTCCGAGGCGCTGAAGGGGGGAGAAATTGTGGACACGACGGCGGAGACGGACGTTGCTTCTTTGATTTGGGGCTTCGAACAGCTCGCCGAGCGTTTCGTCTCCGGACTGTTCGCGCGGTTTGCCGCTTTGAGCGGCGTCCCCGTCGAGCTCGAAAACCTGAGGGCCTCGCTCGCGGCCGGGGGTACATCTCTCCTCGTGCTCCTTTTCGAGATTGCCTTGATTGTTGCGCTTGTCGCGGCCGTGTTCATCCTGCTCGCCCGGCGGTTCAAGAAGGCGAGCGCCGCCAAAAGTGGCGCATGGCGCAGATTCTTCGCGGGCGCGACGGCTACCGTGGCGGCATTGGTGATCGGTTTCATTGCTGCGCGGCTGCTGGCCGGTTCTGGCGTGCCTTTGCAAACCCTTCGTCTTTGGACGGTGGTGACCGTGCTCGGCTCCATCATCCTCGCCGCCGTCAGGTCGCTCTTGATGGCATCGCGGCGAACCGAGTTCGCAAAGCGCTCCGTCCATCTGTCGGCGCTCGTGCGCGACCTCTCGCTTGGCATTGGTTTGGCAATCATCGTCGTTGCGCTGCTCGCGACGTTGCGGCTCTGGAGCGTCGGGCCGGCCCTGGAGGATCTGCTGCGAACAGGCTTGGGAATTCCGATTTACCTTCTGTTTGCATGGGCGGTATGGCGGCACAGACGCACAATGGCAGCCGCCGTCGCCGGTCCGCGCCCCAGAAGCCGCTGGCGCACCCGTCTCGCCAAAATGTGGCCGGCAATCGTGATCGCGTTCCTGATAATCACCTTTCTCAGCGCACAGGCCGCGCTGACGCTGGGAGCATCGCTTCGTGGGCCGGCCGTTCTGCTGACCGCGTTGATGTTTCTCGCCGCGCCGCACCTCGACGCAATGATCGGGAACTGGGCGCAGCGCGGGTTGGAGTCTCCTGATATCTCGATCTTGGCAGCGGCAGGGCGACAGACCGCCCGCTTCACCGTCGTGGCTATCTCGATTGCCATGCTGGGAACGCTTTGGGCGACACCGCTGGCTGCCGGGTTCGGCATAGATCTGCGAGAGGTCGCCAAGGGCGCAGCCGGTGTGGCGCTGATCATGTTGATGGCGGCGTTTCTGTGGAACGTGGTCGGCACCGGGACGGCTCGCGCCTTGCGCGCGGAATTGCCCGCCGTAGGTGGTGACGAGGAGGTACTGGGTGTGCCGCATTCACGGCTGGGCACGCTGGTGCCGCTGCTCAGCGCGGTCGGCAAATCGAGCATTCTCGCCTTGGCGCTGCTCTCGATCCTGGTGTCGATCGGGATCAATGTCTGGCCGCTGATCGCCGGCTTGAGCGTGTTCGGGCTGGCCATCGGCTTCGGCTCGCAGACGCTGGTGAAAGACCTGGTCTCTGGGCTGTTTTTCCTGATCGACGATGCATTCCGCTTCGGCGAATATATCGAAACGTCAGGCGCCAAGGGGACGGTAGAGAAAATCTCGGTCCGATCGGTTTCCCTGCGCCATCAGCGCGGTGCCTTGGCGACAATTCCCTATGGCGCGATTGGCAAGATCCAGAATTTCAGCCGCGACTGGATGATCGAGAAACTGACCTTTCGCGTTGCATTCGACACCGACGTCGAAAAAGTCCGAAAGATTTTCAAGAAGATCGGCCAGGATATTTCGGCCAACCCGGAACTTGCTGGAGATCTGCTCGAGCCGTTCAAGAGTCAGGGAATTGGCGAGGTTGAGGACGGTACGCTGGTCATCCGGGCCAAATTCAAGGCGAAAGCCGGCAAGAACTTCATGATCCGCCGCGCCGTTTTGCTCGCCGTGCACCAGGCATTTCAGGATAACGGCATTAAGGCCGTCTCAAAGCCACTGACATCTAATCCCGGAGCATAGAGGTAAGACTGGGGCGCTCGATATGCGGCGTGCTGACATGCATCGGATCGGATTGCCTTCAATCCGCGTCTTGCATTAAACAGATCCAATCAGCATGAAGCGCGTATAATTTTTTGTCGGCAATTCGCCGGAGAACCGCACCTCCCGTAGCGCCGCCATTGCTTCGAAGGCTGCCAGCGAAGCCACGCAGTTGATGTGTGTCGGCTCGCTGAAATAGTCGTTCGATTGCAGCAGTACATTCGTGCCCCGCGGAAGCAGAGCAAGCCAGGCGCGCAGATCGGCTATGTGTTCGCAGCTCGTATTGACCGTCAGGTCCGGCCGCCCGGCCGCATAGTCGAGCGCGTACATATCTGCCGTCAGCGCCCGGAACCGGTCGCCGGCGTCCCGGTTGAGAGTCCCGGCGACCGGCGCGACTTCGGGATCGATGTCGATGCTGTCGATCGCCACGATGTCGAAGCGAGCGTCGTTGAAAAGCATTGCGGGCAATACGCCGTACCATCCACCCAGAACCCATATGCGCCCGAACTGGCCGCCGCAGCTTTCGAACAGCCTATCGAGCGCCCACATCTTGCAGGCGACCTGCTTGTGGTTGAAGGCGTTGGCGATATCGGCCTTCGGATGCTTGCTGATGACGCGCGCCAGTCCGGCAACGAGAGGGTCGTTGACATAGGCGGCAATTCCCCGCGTCAGGTCCAGGGCTTGTTCGTGCCAGTCCATGCCGGCATTGCGCGGTTGCGTGACATCCATCATATTCGTCTTGTATGTTGGGATTTCGGGCGACACAACGCAATCTTGCCTCCCGCAAGGCTGTTCGTTCCGCGGACGTGATCATGCTGCAAGCCGCTTCGCCATTGCCCGATGCCGGAGAGAGCCGGCTGCGTCTGTCCGGACCATCGGGGTTAATCCGCCAGTACCAGCCGCGCAGCTGCAGCCTCGTGCTCGCCTATTCGCCAAAACCCTACGGAAGCCGCGAACCGTCTGAGCGCAGGACAATCTCCCTGCACTGCAGCCCTGAGATTGTCGTTGGCAACGAAGAAATTGCCGATATCCCATTCGCCAGCAGGTGCGTCTCCATCCCGCATCCTTCCAAATGAAGGATCCACAGTCTCATATGGAACCCAGCCTAGCCCGCTATATCTGGACGCACACCAAGAAGCAGCAGCTCTGGATATTGATGATCGTCCTGCTTTCGATGATCCCGTATTTCATGTCCTTCGACCTGCCGAAGCTGATCGTCAACGGCCCGATCCAAGGCAAGGGTTTCGAGCAACCGGGCGCGACCCAGCCATTCATGAGGCTACACTATAACGTGCCGTTCATTGGAGAGGTCCAGTTCTTCTCCGGTTTTCAGCTCGACCGCAAGGAGACGCTGTTTGCCCTGAGCCTTGTGTTCCTCTTGCTGGTCGTCATCAACGGCCTGTTCAAACTGTACATCAACACCTACAAGGGCCGCCTCGGCGAACGTATGCTGCGGCGTATCCGCTTCGATCTGGTCGATCGTGTGCTGCGGTTTCCGCCGGTCTACTTCAAGCGGGTGAAATCCGCCGAAGTGGCGACCATGGTGAAGGACGAGGTGGAGCCGCTGGGCGGCTTCATCGGCGATGCCTTCCTGCAGCCGGTACTGCTCGGCGGCCAGGCGCTGACGTCCATGCTGTTCATCATGATCCAGAACGTCTGGCTCGGAATGATAGCGGTCGTGATCGTGGTGATCCAGATCGTGCTCATCCCGCGAATGCGGCGGCGGCTGATCGTGCTCGGGCGCCAACGGCAGTTGACGGCGCGCGCGCTTTCGGGCCGGGTTGGCGAAATCGTCGACGGCATCGGCGCGGTTCACGTCCACGACACATCAAACTACGAGCGCGCCGACATAGCTGCCCGGCTCGGGCTCATCTTCAAGATCCGCTTCGATCTTTACCAATGGAAATTCATGGTGAAGTTCCTCAACAATTTTCTCGCGCAGCTCACGCCCTTTCTGTTCTACATGATCGGCGGGTATCTGGTCATCCAGGGGCGACTGGACGTCGGCCAGCTCGTGGCCGTGATCGGCGCCTACAAGGACCTGCCCGGACCGATGAAGGAACTGATCGACTGGGATCAGGATCGGCAGGATGTCCAGGTCAAATATCAACAGGTGGTTGAACAGTTCACCGTCGAGAGTCTCATCGCGCCGAAAATCGGGGCATTGACGATCGACGATCCCGAACCGATGACCAACCCCCTGTCGGCGATCGGTCTGTCCATAGCAGACGATGGCGGTGCGATGCTCCTCAACCGTGTCTCCCTCCAGGTCAAGCCGGGTGAGACGGTGGCGCTGGTCAGTACCGCAACAGGTGGAGCGGAGGCGCTTGCAGAAGCTTTCGCGCGGCTGAACTGGCCGGACAGCGGAAGAGTCGCTTCGGGCGCAGACGACCTGCTTGAACTCCCCGAAGCAGTGACCGGCCGGCGCATGTCCTATGCCTCGTCGGATGTTTTCCTGTTCCAGGCAAGCCTTCGCGATAACCTGCTCTACGGGTTGAAGCATGCGCCGCTGACATCGGCGTCTTATGACGGTGTCGCGGCGGACCAGCATCGCTGGAACATCCACGAGGCGCGCCGGTCGGGCAATCCGGATTTTGATATCCACAGCGACTGGATCAACTATGCTTCCGCTGGCGCTACCGGCCCGCACGACCTCTTTGAAGCCGTGCGCCGGGTGCTCGACGCGGTTGTTCTGTCGCGCGATATTCTGGATCTTGGTTTGCGCTCTTCGGCCGACCTCGCGCGTCACACTGAGCTTGCCAGGCGGATCGTCGAACTGCGTGCGGCGCTGCGAACCCGGCTGGACCAGGAAGGGCTGAGCGGACTGGTGGTTCCTTTCGAACCGGGCGCCTACAACAAGGAAGCAACGATCGGCCAAAACCTGCTCTTCGGCGCTGCCGCCGGCCCCGAACTGGCCGACAGGGCTCTTGCCGCCAATCCCTATTTTGCTTCTGTGCTGAGACAAGCCGGCCTCGACCGAACGCTCTACGAAATGGGCATGGAAATCGCCCAACAGGCGATTGAGCTATTTGCCGACCTGCCACCCGATCACCAGTTCTTCCAGCAGCTCGCCTTCATGAGCGCCGACGAGATACCCGCGTACGAAACCTTGCTGCAACGGCTCAAGAATCGTCCCTACGAGGCGGTTTCGGAGAACGACCGTGCCATGATCGTCACCTTGAGTTTTGCCTACATCGAGCCTCGGCACCGCTTCGGCCTGCTGAGCGATGAGCTGATGAGCAAGATCGTCGCTGCCCGCAACCGGTTCTATGAAAACCTGCCGCCCGAACTGCAAACTGCGGTCGAACGGTATGACCCTGCCAGATACATTGCCGCGGCCACCGTCATGGATAATGTCCTGTTCGGGCGTGTGGGCAACAATCATCCCGACGCGCCGGACCGCATACGCTCCATCCTCTATGACATTCTTGACGAGCTGGGGCTTTATGCCGAACTTCTGGATGTTGGCCTGGACTTCAACGTCGGCTCCGGCGGCAGGCGGCTGACCGGTGGACAGCGACAGAAGCTCGATGTTGCCCGAGCCTTGCTCAAGCGTCCCGATTTTCTCATTCTCAACCGGCCACTATCGGCGCTCGACCAACGCATGCAGGATAGGGTGCTGCGAAACGTGCTCGAGGAAGCCAGACGCGACGGCCATTCGCCGGCAATTGTGTGGGTCGTTACGAATCCGTCAATGGCGATGATGTTCGATCGCGTTATCGTCTTCGACTCGGGTCAATTGGTGGAAGACGGAACACACGAGACACTTTTGGCAGAGAACGGTATCTTCAAGGAACTGGTGTCGTAGAGCGATGTCCCGAAGACGGAATTAATTCCATCTGGGCGCCCGTTGCTCTAGTCTGGCAAGCGCGAATTTTGAGGTTTGCGACAATGCTGCTCAAGGATGAAGTTGGAATGCTGCAACGCGTTCCCTTGTTTTCTGGCATCGAGTTGACAAAGCTCAAATTGCTTGCGTTCACATCCGATCGCGTGAGCTACAGCGCCGGCCAGGTCCTTTTCCGGCAGGGCGACGAGGGAGATGCCGCCTATGTCATCCTTTCGGGCAGGGCAGATATTCTGGTCGATTCCGACAGCGGACCGATAAAAGTTGCCGAAATGGTGCCAAATTCGATTGTTGGCGAGATCGCCATACTGTGCAACAGCTCCCGCACTGCCACCGTCAGAGCGGCAAGTCAGCTGGAAGCCTTAAGAATCAGCAAGGAACATTTCCTGAGGCTTATGAAGGAGTCGCCGGAAATGACCATTGAGATATTGCGGGTTCTTGCCGATCGCCTGAGCCACACCACTGCGGATCTGATCGACGCACGAAGCGCCAAATAGCGAATGACGTGCGGTCGATCCTCCCCGTCGTGATAGCACTGGCCTCTTGAGGTCACTGGAGGAAACCAGTCTCGCCTCTTGTTTGGACGCAAATTCGGACGGAAAACTGGTTCACACTGTTCCTGGAATTGCTCTAGCAGCAGTTGTTTGGCTACGATGAGCGACGGGAACCGCGAAGGGACTACCATGGACGACGACGTTTTCCTGGTCAGGTTTTGGGGTGTGCGCGGCAGCATTCCGGTATCGGGGCCAGAATTCTCTCGCTATGGCGGCAACACAAGCTGCATTGAGTTGCGATGTGGTAAGCATACGCTTCTGTTCGACGCGGGCTCTGGCCTGCGGCCTGCCGGCGGGGCGCTTCGGAAGTCGGGAGTGGCCGATTTCGACCTGCTTTTCACCCATTGCCACTACGATCACATCATCGGGCTGCCCTTCTTCGCGCCGATCTACGACCGGGGCGTCAAGGTTACGATTTGGTCCGGGCATCTTGCAGGACGCATGACGACCCGGCAGATGGTCGATGAGTTCATGCGGCCGCCGTGGTTTCCGGTGAAACTGGATGTCTGCAAGGCAAGCCTCGACTGCCGCGATTTCATGCCCGGAGACGTGCTTCGGCCGCGCGAAGGGGTGGTGGTCCGAACCGGCAGTCTTGTTCACCCAGGCGGCTGTATCGGCTATCGGGTCGAATGGGGCGGCCGCGTCGTGGCAGTGATCACAGACACTGAGCACGAGCCGGACAAACTCGATCGCACGGTGCTCGGCCTCATCGAAGATGCCGACCTCGTCATCTACGACTGCACCTACACCGAGGAGGAAATGGAACGACGCCGCGGTAACGGGCACTCGACATGGCAACAGGGCGTCAAACTCTGTGAGGCGGCCGGTGCGCGAGGGCTTGCGCTGTTTCACCACGATGCGACACGCACCGACGAGGAACTGGATGAGATCGAGAAACTGGCCAAAGACAGGTTTGCCGGCGCTTTTGCCGCGCGGGATGGCCAGACGCTCGAATTTCCAGTCTCATTGCACAAAAAGCGCTGAGCTATTTTCCTTTGCCGGCGCTGCGCCCGATCAATGTCCTGATTGGAAGCCATGCGCAGGGGTCAGTCTGTGCAGTGACTGTGAACAGCCGTTCGAGGAAAAGCCAGGCCGATTCATCATGTACGAGATGGTGGGTGAGCAGGCCGACCGGTTCGTCGTCGAATGCATGCTGCAAGTGCGCGATGATAGCCTGGACCAATAAGCCATGATCGCGGCAGCCGCGCGTGCCATGCCAATCCATGATGTCGACATTGCTGTTGATGACCGCCAGTGAGGCCGGTTTCGGCGGCCCATAGACCGACAATGCCGCAAATCCTATCGATCCTAGGTCGGATACCAGGCCGGCGTCGATCCTGTTCCAGGGGGGCACCAGCATCGGAATGGTGCGCGCGCCGTGCAGGCCGGTTACGTGCGACAGCCCGCCAGCCAGTTCATCGAGCACCGCCTCGCGTGGCCGATGGGCGCCGAGTTCCTGCTTTTTCTGACCCTCGGGCGCATGATTTCGATGCAGCCAGCCATGGATGGCGACCGTGGTTTGCGGCGCCTCGTCAAGCCGGGCGACAAGCTTCTCGTCGGTGAGGGCCGGAATGACGGCCAGAGTGACCGGAACCGCGAACTCGCCGGTGAGGTCGAGCAGCCGATCAAGCGAAGGTGTCGGATCCACGGCATCATCGTCGCGCAGCCAGAACTCTGCCTTACGACCCGCCCGCTGCCGGCCCGCCAGTTCTTCCACCAAGGGCTGCCAGATCCGATCGGATGTCATGAAACGGAGACCTTCGGAAGAAGTTCGGCCAGACGCGCCGCTGCAACGCCGAGGGAACGTTCTTCGAGGATGAAACGTCTGGCTTCTGCGGCCATGATGGTTCTTTCGTCGTTACGGGCCAGAAGCCTTTCAATGGCAGAAGCGAACGCCGCCACATCGCTCGGCGGGGTGAGAAACCCGGTCTGGCCATCTCGCACGACTTCCGGCACGCCGGCGATGTCCTGAGCCACCACCGGAAGCCCGGCGGCCTGTGCTTCAAGATAGGCAACGCCATAGGCCTCGCCGAAACCCGGCCAGACGTAAATTCCTCCACCATAGAGGACATCCGGCACGGCGGCTGGCTCAATCGCGCCAAGCCATTCGATACGGTCGGCGGGCAAGCCGGCGAATTGCGCCTTGACCTCGTCACGGGCGGGCCCGTCGCCGACGACCGACATGGTCCAGGGCAGGTGGCCGATCACGCCGAGCGCTTGCGCCAGCATGCGATAGCTTTCGACTTTGTCGCCCGGGCGCATCATGGCAACGGTGACGAGGCGCGTCGGACAACCTCGTCCCGGCATTTCCCGGAATACCGATGTGTCGATGAAGGGCGACAGCATATCAAGAGCGACGTCGGGTATCGCATCTGCCAGTCCCTGACGATCCCTTTGCGTGAAGCAGATGTTCAGCGCCGCCTGCTCGACGGCTCGCACCACCAACGCTTGCGTATCGGCCCACAAACCGGCATTGCGCCGCCTCGAATAGGAAGCTTCCGCTGTCACATATGGGATAGCAAAGGTCGACGCCAGCTCGGGCCCGATCAGGTCGGGCGCTTTATAATAGGGATGATAGCAGAACCATAGATCGGGCTTGCCGTCACGATCCCAAAGCCTGGTCAGCCGCGCGGCTTCCCCTCGGGCCTCTATCTTGAGCGCATCGAAACTTTTCGGCTCCGGTTCGCGTAGATAGAAGCGCAATTCGGATGCCAGTTCGACGCTGTGGCCTCCATGCTCCAGCGCCTTGACCAGCATCCGTGCCATCTGGCGGTCGCCGGAGGCGACGGGATGATTGGGCGACTTCAGCGGCGCGTAGAAGGCAATTCGCATCGCGCGACCCTATCATCGGAAAGCATGCGCAAGTCAATTTCGAAGCATGATCGACTTCACCTTCAAGCAGTGGAATGTGCTATCTGATGCTCATGGAAACAGCTGCCGCGTCCGACCCGTTTGTCGCTTCTCTGCCGGTCTTCGCAAAGTTCGAAAGCGTTGCCGATATCGACAACTATCGGCCTCTCCCCGATGGCTGGGCGCTGGCCACCGCCGACATTGTCGGCTCGACCAAGGCGATCGAGGCTGGACGCTACAAAACAGTCAATATGGCCGGCGCCAGCGTCATTTCGGCGCTGCTCAATGCGCTGGGTCGGCAAGATCTGCCCTTTGTCTTCGGCGGCGACGGCGCGCTCGTCGCGTTTCCCGGCTCGGCGCTGGAGATCACCCGCAACGCGCTGGCGGCTGTCCAAAGATGGGTGGCGGACGAACTGGACCTGACCTTGCGAGCCGCAATCGTGCCGATAAAGGATATTCGAGCCCAAGGCCTCGACGTTCGGGTGGCAAGGTTCCAAGCCTCCGATGCGGTCTTCTATGCCATGTTCGCCGGCGGTGGCGGCAGTTGGGCGGAAGCCGAGATGAAAGCGGGGCGCTACCGTGTCGATCCTGCGCCAGCCGGCGCGCGACCGGATCTGACCGGCCTCTCCTGCCGCTGGAACCCGATCGAGACCCGGCATGGCGAAATCGTCTCGATCATAGCCATACCGGGGGCGTCGCGCGACTTGCGCGGTTTTCAGTATCTGGCATCCGACATCATCGCCCTTGCCCGCAGGCAGGAACGCGATGGCCACCCGGTGCCGGTGAACGGACCGGACTACAGTTTGCTGCCCGCCGGCCTGGATATCGAGGCGCGAGCCACGGCGCCGGCGGGACGGCGGTGGTTGTCGAAGGTGTGGATAGTGTTCCTGATGACGCTTACGGCCGTCACCGATAGATATGGCT
Organism: Mesorhizobium sp. M0051; assembly: GCF_040323235.1. Lineage (NCBI taxonomy): Bacteria > Pseudomonadati > Pseudomonadota > Alphaproteobacteria > Hyphomicrobiales > Phyllobacteriaceae > Mesorhizobium > Mesorhizobium sp. M0051. The sequence continues at coordinate 72,920 of NZ_JAMYUT010000031.1, read as the reverse complement.
GGACGATCGGCAGTTTCGATCCGAAAATCTACAAACGCGACGTGGCCAGCAATTCGGATTTCCGGAAATTCGATGACGGCTTGAAGATGACCATCGACGTTGACGCTGATGTGTTGCAACGGATCGAGAACCGGCTGAAACAGGCGGAAGAGGCGGGCATCTGCAACTATGGCCTACACCGCCAGAAATCGGCCTTGATGACATGCCTCGTCGCCTCGCCTCTGCAGCGCGATCACGTTCATTTCATAGATGGTGCCGCCGGCGGCTATGCGATGGCTGCCGCAAGCTTGAAGGCAAAGTTGCCGGTCTGATGACGGCTTGCGGGAATCCTTTTTCCGCAATATGCCTCGGCCATGGTTCCTGGGACCATGGTAAGCCGCGCCATGGGAACGGCCAGCCTATCCGAATTAACGGGGAAGCAGATTTTTGGACGCTTCACGATCGGCATATGACCGTCTGCTGAACCGTATCTCGACGCACGCCGCGCAAGTCGGCGTGATCGGATTGGGCTATGTCGGGTTGCCGCTGGCAATTGCGGTCGCACGCGCCGGCTTCCCGGTTTTCGGCTTCGACATCGAAGCCCAGAAAGTCGAGAGCCTGAACAGCGGCCAATCCTACATCGAGGCGGTGACGTCGACAGCCCTTGCAGGCCACGTGGCGAGTGGACGGTTCCGCGCCACCGCGGATTTTGCCGAACTGTCCGTCTGCGATATCATCATCATCTGCGTTCCGACACCGCTGACGAAAAACCGTGAGCCGGACCTCTCCTTTGTCAGGAACACCACTGGCACCATCGCAAAGTATCTGCGTCTCGGCCACCTCATCGTGCTGGAATCTACTACCTATCCCGGCACCACCGACGACGTGATCAAGCCCATGCTGGAAGAAACCGGCTTGCAGTCGAGGATAGACTTCTTCCTCGGCTTCTCGCCCGAACGCGAGGATCCCGGCAACCGCAGCTTTGAAGTCGCGACGATCCCGAAGGTCGTGGCAGGTGACGGCGTTGAAGCGGCGACGCTCGTGCAGGCTTTCTACCAAGGCGTGGTCAAAACCGTCGTTCCGGTTTCCACCACGGCGACCGCCGAGGCAGTCAAGCTGACGGAAAACATCTTCCGTTCGGTCAACATAGCCCTCGTCAACGAATTGAAGGTCGTGCTCGGCGCGATGGGCATCGACATCTGGGAGGTGATCGAGGCGGCCAAGAGCAAGCCCTTCGGCTACATGCCTTTCTATCCTGGCCCCGGATTGGGCGGGCACTGCGTTCCGATCGATCCCTTCTACCTGACGTGGAAGGCGCGCGAATACGAACTGCCGACCCGCTTCATCGAGCTGGCGGCAGAGATCAACACTGCCATGCCGCGTCATGTGGTCGATGAACTGGCGAAAGCGCTGGACCGGCGCTGCGGCAAGGCGCTCAGCCGCTCGCGCATTCTCATCATCGGGCTCGCCTATAAGAAGAATGTGCCCGACATACGCGAAAGCCCCTCATTGCGGCTCATTGAACTCATCGAGGAATGGGGCGGCAAGGCGGAATTCCACGATCCGCATGTTCCCGAGATCCCGACCACAAGGGAGCATATGGCGATCAAGGGGCGCCGCTCGGTCGAATTGACCGAGGCGGCCTTGAAGGATTTCGATGCTGTCGTCGTTGCAACCGACCATGACGCGATCGACTATCAGACAATCGCTGATCACGCCCTTCTGATCGTCGACACACGCAATGTTTTTGGCCGTCTCGGGCTCGTCCGAGAGACGGTGGTGAAGGCCTGACTGCGCCCCAGCCGGCGAATTTTCTGGGCGATGTCAGGATCGTGATTGCACTCCGCCCGCAGCTTCGCCACATAACGCCACAAGACATGAATGCAGTTAAGCCTGTTCCTTGGTTGCAAGGACGGTCATTCGGGAAATTCTTTCGCCGTTCTGCCGCCGAAGCCGGCCTCGTTGACTTTGGGGTATCTTTGGGTCGCTGGCGGACTGTGTTATGGCGGATCGAAGGATAATGGCTCCGTCTTCGACGGGTTTCGAGGTGGTATGAGTACGGCGCAAGCAGAAATTTCCACAATTCTCATGGATAAGGTTGCCGATTGGCTGACTCAGTCGGCGCTGGCGGGCAACGAGCTGGAAACATTGGTAAAGGGGTTTTGCGAACGGCTGGCTGCTGCCGGCCTGCCGCTGAAGCGGGTGCATTTGAGCTTTTCGATGCTTCATCCGCTCTATGACGCGCTTGGCTTCACCTGGGTTCGCGGCCAAGGCATGGAAGTGGAAGGCTTCCGCAAAAAGGACGGTGTCCATTCTGACAGATTCCTGACCAGCCCATACTACCATCTGCTCAGCAACAAGCTCGACCATCTGCGGCGTCGGCTCGACCCGTCGGTCCCGTCGGAATTTCCTGTTTTCGATGAACTCAGGCTTATGGGCGTGACCGATTACATTGCTTTCGTCCATCCTTTTAACGGCAATACCAGTCAGGGCATGATCGGGTCCTGGTCTACCGACAGTGCTTCAGGTTTCACCGACAGCATGATTTCGGCGCTGCTGCGTATCCAAAACCATCTCGCCATCGCAACCAAAATGGCGGTGCTCACCAAGCTGGCCGACAACATGATGACCACTTATCTAGGCGGCGACGCCGGCAGACGCGTGCTGGACGGCCAGATCAAGCGCGGCGAGGGCGACACAATCCGAGCCGCGCTGGTCATGGCCGATATGCGCGGGTCGACAAGGCTTGCCGAAACTTCCGGCCGCGAAATCTACATCGATACTCTGAACCAGTTTTTCGATGCCATTGCTGCACCTTTCAATCGCAAAGGCGGGCAGATCATGAGTTTCATAGGGGATGGCTTCATTGCCGTCTACCCTTGCGAAAGGCATCGCTCGCAGTCCGAGATCGCCTGCCAGTCTGCTCTGGCGGCAGCGCACAAAGCCACTGCGCGCATGATCGATCTCAATCTGCGAAGGAAGGAACAGGGGTTGGCCGACATAAAATTTGGCATCGGCCTGCATGTCGGCAACGTGATGTTCGGCAATGTCGGGCTTACCGACCGGCTCACATTCTCTGTCTTCGGCTCGGCAGTAAACGAGGTCCAGCGCCTCCAGACCCTGACCAAGAAATATCCGCACTGCGTTCTCGCCAGCAAGGACTTCGCCGGCTATTGCGGCGCTAACAGCTGGCTAACGCTCGGCAACGAGGAACTGGCGGGGGTCAAGCAGAAGCTGACGGTGCTTTCACCCGATCTGTCGGGCGCTCTCGCACTCGATGAAGACCGTGCGCTGGAGCCGACTTACGACCGGAGATCGGAGGCCGAGCAGGTCATGCTGCTTCATCGCGATGCCGCTCGGCTGTCGGCGGGCGACCCGAGGAAGCTCCAGTAGCTCGCCCCAATCTGATCCGAACACCTTTGGTAACCGGTCCGGTCGCCGGATTCGCCACTGGCGACCGCTTCGAATCCAAGTTGCTCTAGGCTGGTAATGCGCTAGTCTCGCTTTCTGGGCCTGCCGCTCGGCAGGCCGCCAGGGTGGGGCTGGTGTGAGAATGAATTCGGGTGTTGATCTACTGCGGGTCGAAGATGTTGGCATCTCTTTTGCCATTGTCGGGGGACCGTTGCATGCCGTCAGGCGTGCAAATCTTCGCGTCCTGCCCGGCAAGGTTACCGCGCTTGTGGGCGAGTCCGGTTCCGGAAAATCGGTTCTTAGCCAGGCAGTGATGGGCATTTTGCCGAACACAGCCCATGTTCGTGGCCGTATCCTATTTTCCGATCCTGAAAAGCCTGGCACGACGCAGGATATCCTGCAGATGCCGCGTGATGGACCCGAAATCCGGGCGTTGAGAGGCAGCCGCATCGGCAAGATTTTTCAGGAGCCGATGATATCGCTGTCGCCGCTGCACACGATCGGCAACCAGGTTAGCGAATCCCTGCAGATTCATACGCCCCTGCCTCGGGCAGAGCGCAAGGCGCGGACCGAGGAAATGCTCAGCCTTGTCGGCTTTCCTAATCCCAAGCGCGCCTATGACATGTATCCGTTTGAACTTTCGGGAGGACTGCGTCAGCGCGCCATGATCGCCATGGCGCTTATCTGCCGGCCCGCCCTGTTGATCGCCGACGAGCCGACGACGGCGTTGGACGTCACCATCCAGGCGCAAATCCTGCAATTGCTGCGCGGGCTTCAGAGCAAGCTGAACATGGCGATGCTGCTGATCACGCACGACCTCGGCGTGGTCGCCAATGTCGCCGACGAGGTTGTGGTTATCTACCATGGCGAGATCATGGAAGCGGGACCTGTCGAGGCGATATTCCGCCGGCCAGGTCACCCTTACCTGAGGGGCCTGATGGCAGCCGTTCCGCATTTCGACCTGAAGCCTGGTGAAAGGCTAAAGGCGCTCCGCGAGGTGCCTGTGAATGTCGGGAACCTGCTCGGCAAACAGACGGCGCCGGCATCGAAGGGGCCGGACGACATCCTGCTATCGGTCAGGGATCTGGAAAAGACCTTCACCATCCGCAAGTCCGGATGGTTCGGCGGCGATCATCAAACCTCTGTTCGCGCCGTAGATGGCGTGAGCTTCGATATCAGGCGGGGTGAGTGCCTGGGTCTGGTCGGCGAAAGCGGCTCCGGCAAAACCACCGTCAGCAAGATCCTCATGCGGGCTGTCACCCCTAGCGGCGGCTCTGTGATCTTCAACGGCCGCGATGGACCGATCGACGTCTTGGAAGGCAAGGGAGACGCCCTGCGCCTGCTGCGAGCGAAAATCCAAATGGTCTTCCAGGATCCGGTTTCGTCGCTTTCACCTCGCATGACGGTGGAGAACATCTTGAGCGAGCCGTTGGAAATCCATCAACGGGGCAATGCCGCATCCCGACTAGCCACGGTCAAGAGCCTTATGCAGGCAATCGGGCTCGATCCGCGCTTCATCAAGCGTTATCCGCACAGTTTCTCCGGCGGGCAGCGTCAGCGTATCGGCATCGCGCGCGCGTTGGCGCTGGGGCCTGAACTCCTGATCTGCGACGAGCCGGTTTCGGCGCTCGATGTCTCTGTCCAGGCGCAGATCCTGAACCTCTTGAAGGACCTGCAGAAGGAACTGGGCCTGACCTACCTATTCATATCCCACAACCTGGCGGTGGTGGACTACATGGCAGACCGCATCGCAGTGATGTGCGGCGGGCGTATAGTCGAGCTTGCCCCGCGCGAAATTCTGCTTAGGAAACCGGTCCACCCCTACACGCGCTCACTGGTCGCCGCGGTGCCTTTTCCCGATCTCGACAGACCGATGGATTTCAAGACGTTGAAGCTCAGCGGCGCCTCCGACACCAGCGCATGGGGACCGCAATTCCGCGACGAGGGCGACGAGGGTATGCTGTCGCCGCTCGATCTTGGCGGCGGCCACCTCGTGCTGGCCCGACGTTCGGCCGATGTCAGCGAGCTACGCCCTTGATCAGCCGGCGCACCGTCCTTGGGCTCATGACTTCGGCATTTCTGCCGGGCACGTTGCACGCAGGCGACCTGGAGCCGGAATTTTTTCTGCCGCAGCTGAAGGCCAGGGCGCTGCCGGGACTCACTGAGCGCCTGCCCAAGAGCCCGCGCGTGTTGAATCTCGCTGCGATGGGCCGGCAGCCCGGCCAGTATGGCGGCACGCTGCGCACGATCATCGGCAGCCAGAAAGACATCCGGATGATGACGATCTATGGGTATGCTCGCCTGGTCGGCTATGACGAAAAGCTTAACATGCAACCCGACATTCTCGAAAGTTTCGACGTAGTCCATGATCGCGTCTTCACTTTCAAGATGCGGGAAGGACATAAATGGTCTGACGGCAGCCTGTTGACGCCGGAGGACTTTCGCTATTGCTGGGAAGATGTCTGGCTGAACGATGAGCTTTCGCAAGGCGGCCTTGCCCCGGGCCTGCTGGCGGATGGCAAGCCGCCACGTTTCGAGATCGTCGACCCGTTGACGGTCCGCTACAGTTGGGAGGCGCCAAATCCCGACTTCCTGCCCAAGCTCGCTGCCGCCTCGCCGCTATCGCTTGTCCTGCCGGCCGCCTATCTCAAGCAGTTCCACAAGAAATACCAGGATCCATTCCGGCTCGCCGGCCTCATGACGGAGAACCGGGTCCAGAAATGGACGCTCCTGCATATCCGCATGTCGCGGCAGTATCGCCCGGAGAACCCGGAACTGCCGACGCTCGATCCCTGGCAGAACCGGACCAAACCGCCGGCTGAGCAGTTCATCTTCGAGCGAAACCCGTTCTTCCATCGGACAGACGAGAATGGCCGGCAACTGCCCTATGTTGACCGGATTGTCTTGAACGTCAGCTCGTCGGCCATCATTTCCGCCAAGACCGGTGCGGGCGAGAGCGACCTGCAAGCCATGGGAATTGACTTCGCCGATTACTCCTTCCTGAAGGATACGGAGAAGCGCTATCCGGTGAAGATGCATCTCTGGAAACGCACTCAGGGTTCGCGGCTGGCGCTGCTGCCCAATCTGAATTGTGCCGATCAGGTGTGGCGTGGCCTTTTTCGTGACGTGCGCGTGCGCCGCGCACTGTCGCTCGCTGTGGACAGGCGCGAGATCAATCTGGCCGTGTTCTACGGATTGGCACAGGAAAGTGCAGATACGGTCCTGCCGGAGAGCCCGCTCTACCGGCCGGAATTCGCGAAGGCCTGGGTCGCCCATGATCCCGACCAGGCCAACGCCCTGCTCGACGAGGTCGGGCTTCAGGCGCGCGACGCTGATGGCCTGCGGATACTTCCCGATGGACGCCCGGCGCAGATCATAGTGGAAACGGCCGGCGAAAGCACGTTGGAAACCGACGCGCTCGAACTCATCACCGATCACTGGCGCCAGATTGGCATCGCCCTGTTCGTACGGACTTCTCAGCGCGACATCTTCCGCAGCCGCGCGCTTGGCGGCCAGATCATGATGTCGATGTGGTCGGGCATCGACAATGGCGTGCCGACCCCCGACATGAACCCGTACCAGTTGGCCCCCACCATCGACGACCAGCTGCAATGGCCGCTTTGGGGTGCTTACTATCTGTCCCATGGCAAGATGGGTGAGGCGCCCGATCTTCCTGAAGTGGTCGAGTTGGTGGCTTTACTCAAACGCTGGAACGCATCGACCGATGCCGCGGAGCGCGCCGAAATCTGGAATTCAATGCTATCGATCTACACCGATCAGGTGTTTTCGATCGGCACGGTGAACGGAACACATCAGCCGGTTCTGGCGTCCTCACGACTGCGCAATCTGCCTGACAAGGCGCTCTACGGCTATGACCCGACCGCCTATTTCGGTGTCTACATGCCGGATACATTCTGGCTTGGAGAGTCCTGAGCGTGTTTCGATATATTGTCTGGCGCATCGCTGTGATGGTTCCAACGCTGCTGATCATATCGGCGCTGGTGTTCACGATCATCGAACTTCCCCCAGGCGACTATTTCGACAGCTATGTCTCCGAGCTTCGGGCTCAGGGCGAAGCGGTGGATTCCGATCGCATCCAAATGATGCGGAAGGAATATGGTTTCGACCAGCCGCCGGTCATTCGCTACTTCTACTGGGTCGGCGGGATGCTGCACGGCGATTTCGGCTATTCCTTCGAGTATGAGTTGCCGGTTCGCGACGTCGTCGGGGACCGAATGTGGCTGACCGTGCTGGTTTCCTTCGTCACGATCATATTCACCTGGCTCATCGCCTTTCCGATCGGCATGTACTCCGCCACGCATCAATACAGTTGGGGCGACTATGGCCTTACTCTCTTCGGCCTTCTCGGCCTTGCCATTCCGAATTTCATGCTGGCGCTGATCCTGATGTATTTCGCCAATATCTGGTTCGGCACCTCCATCGGCCACCTCATGGACCCGCAATATCTCAGTGAGCCGATGAGCTGGGACAAGGCAAAGTCGATCCTCGCCCATCTCTGGATCCCAGTCTTGATCATCGGCACTGGCGGCACGGCAAGCATGATCCGGCGGCTGCGCGCCAATCTGCTCGATGAGCTTCACAAGCAATATGTCGTGACCGCGCGCGCCAAAGGCCTTCATCCCTTCAGGGCGCTCGTCAAATATCCGCTGCGCATGGCGCTCAATTTCTTCATTTCCGACATCGGCTCTATCCTGCCGGCCATCATCTCCGGTGCCGAAATCACCGCGATAGTGCTGTCTTTGGAAACGACCGGGCCGATGCTGATCAGAGCGCTGCAAAGCCAGGATATGTATCTGGCAGGGTCGTTCCTGATGTTCCTCGCCTTCCTGACGGTCATCGGTGTCCTGATTTCCGACTTGGCGCTTGCGCTCCTTGATCCGCGAATTCGTTTGCAGGGCGGCAGCACAAAATGAACACGCAATCGCCGCTGCCCGCTCCGGGTGCCCCACTGCAACACTACGTTTCCATCGCGCCCTTTGATCTGCAATCGGTCGAGGCGATGACGGCGGAGCAGTCGAAGGTCTTTCAGGCGTCGCAGTTGCGCCTGATGTGGTGGAAATTCCGACGGCACCGGCTTGCGCTTGTATCCGGCATATTCCTGGCAGCGCTCTATTTCGGGATACTGATCTGCGAGTTCCTGGCGCCCTACAATCTGCACACGCGCAACATGGACTACATCTATTCGCCGCCGCAGCGGGTGCACCTGTTCCACAACGGCCAACTCGTCGGGCCGTTCGTCTATGGCCGCCAGATGACGCTGGACATGGATACGCTCAAGCGGAACTACATCGAGAAACCGGATGATGTTCAGCGGATCCGTTTCTTCTGCAAGGGCGACAGTTACCGGTTCTGGGGCCTGATCGAAGGTGACAGGCATTTTGTCTGCCCTGCTGAAAACGGCCAGCTCTTTCTGGCCGGCACTGACAGGCTGGGGCGCGATGTGCTCTCGCGCATCATCTATGGCGCACGTATTTCACTGACAATCGGCCTTGTCGGCATCAGTTTCAGCTTCCTGCTCGGCATTGTCATCGGTGGACTGGCTGGCTATCACGGCGGTATCTTCGACCTTATCGTTCAACGGATAATCGAAGTTCTGCAATCGATCCCCAGTATTCCGCTATGGCTGGCCCTGGCGGCGATCATGCCGATAACCTGGAGTCCGATCCTGATCTACTTCGGCATCACCGTCATCCTCGGGCTGCTCCACTGGACCGGACTGGCGCGGGCCGTGCGTTCAAAGCTTCTGGCCTTGCGCGAGGAGGATTACGTCCTGGCAGCGCAATTGATGGGCGCCAACAGCAGCCGCATTATCCGGCGGCACCTCATTCCCGGCTTCATGTCGCATCTGATCGCGACGGCGACGATCTCCATACCCGGCATGATCCTGGGCGAGACGGCGCTGAGCTTCCTCGGGCTCGGCCTGCGGCCGCCGACAACCAGCTGGGGCATCCTGCTAACCGAGGCGCGCAGCGTTAGCGTCATCGCGTTCTATCCATGGCTGCTTTTGCCGATGCTCCCCGTCATTCTCGTCATCTTGGCGTTCAACTTCCTCGGCGACGGCTTGCGGGACGCCGCAGACCCATACAAATGACATCGCTATTCCGCCGCGCGCCGGGCCGCCAAGTCGACCCGTTACGATCCTCGTCGGCAGCCTGTTCGGTTGTTGCAGTGTTCATCGTTGGCCTCTATATGCGACGAGGCTCGATCGGGGTTTAATCGCGGGCATTGCCGATCTCTTGAGCTGGTTCAGGACACGCAAACGCATATGAGTCGCCTCGAGAGTTTCATCCGCAGGATGACCGCACAGCGCGACATTCTCGATCAAGTCTGCGCGGAGGTGGCGAAGATCGAGGGCCCCGTGATCGAGCTCGGCCTCGGCAATGGACGGACGTTCCACCATCTGCGCGAGCGCCTGCCCGGGCGCCGGATCGTGGCATTCGACCGCGCACTCGCCGCCCACTCCAGCTCAATTCCCGAAGCTGAGAACCTCGTGCTCGGCGAAATACGCGAGACGGCGAGCAGGTTCATTGGCATCGACGCCGCTCTGGTTCATGCCGACCTTGGCACCGGCTATGAAGATCGCGATGCAGTGACTTCTACCTGGCTTCCCGATCTGACCGCCCGCCTGCTTCGCGTCGGCGGCATCGCGGTCAGTGGCACGCCGCTCGATCACCCACAGTTGCAACGCCTCCCGCCGCCCCCTTCGGTACCCGCCGATCGCTATTTTATCGCTAGACGCGTGTGAAGGGCGGAGACGGACCCAGGGGCCCAATCTTCAGGGGATCGTATATACTGCTATCTCTCGCTCGATGCCGCGCAGCGAGACTTCGTGAGGCACGGGCGTCAGCGCGTTCCTGCGCAACAGATCGGCGGTGAGATTGTCGTCGACCACCGCACGGGTGGCGAAGATCGCCTGTGCGTTGGCAAGGTTCTGGACCCGCGAAGCAATGTTGACCGTCTGGCCGAAATAGTCCTGTCGCTCGTTCATGGACACGGCGATGCAGGGGCCGGCATGGATGCCGATCTTGAGCAGCAGATCCTCGCGCCCGCTCTGGTCGTTGAGTGCACGCATGGCATCGCGCATCCTGAGGGCAGCGGCAATCGCACGATCAGGCGTCGCGAAGGTCGCCATCACTGCATCACCGATCGTCTTCACCACCGCGCCTGCCTCCGCGGCGACGATCTCGTGCAGAACCTGGAAATGCGCGCGCACGAGATCGAAGGCGGAAAGGTCGCCCACCCGCTCGTAAAGCGCGGTCGATCCGCGCAGGTCGGTGAACAGGAAGGTCAGGCTGGTGATCTTCAGGCGCTGGTTGATGTCGAGCGTATCCGTGCGATAGAGATCGCGAAACGTCTGGTTGGTGAGCAGGCGCTTGGCGGTGAGGAAGGGCCGGCGTTTGCCCAGCAAATCATGCAATGCCTGGCCAGCGATGAAGACCGTCGGCAGCACGCGGGTGTCGGTCCTGTTTTCCAGCGAAATGCGCAACGGGCCGGGCTGCATCTCCAGCGTCTGGTTTTGGACATGGTCGCGGTCGAAGACCAAAGAGAGGCTTCGGCGCTCCTTTGTCGGTTCGCCCTTCACGTCGATGAACTGCGCTGAATGGGTGACCGGCTCGAAGACGATGATGAATTCGGACGGAAGCTGTATGGGCAGAACCGCCTTTTCACCGGGCGCAAGTTCTATATCCTCCAGCGAGAACGCTTCGATCGTCTTCGCGAAATCTTCTTCCGGCAGATCAACGCCGGACGCCCAGTAGATCTGGCTGAAATATTCCACCATCGGCAGTTCGTGTGGATTGTGGGCGGCAATCCTGCGCACGCGGGGACTCACGGTGAATGTCACCTCGACCATCTCGTCGAGGGTCGGCGAATAGCCCTCGGAGCACAGCGCGCAGGTGTATTCGTCCTTCTGCAGGGTTTTCAGCGTGGCGTTGGTGTCGAGCACGCCGCCACAGCCGGGGCACAGAACATTCCAGGAAATGTCGAAGATGCCCACCCGCGCCGCGTGGAGAAAGGCGCCTATGGTCCGCTCCTCGTCGAGGCCATGCTTGCTGGCGAAGGCTGGCGCATTGATGCGGCAAAGTTCGCGGTCCTTGCCCTCCGAGATGGTCCGCTTGATCGCGTCGATTGCCAGTGGATCGACATCGGTCGATTGCCGCAGAAGCGAGAACAGATCCTGAGCTTCGTTCATCGTGCAGGCTCCGGAAAATGCGCCCTCGGGGCGTGTTGACCGGACCGGTCTTTGGTCCAAGTGCTCAATCTTACTTCGAAACGGACCGTACGGCTATCGAATGGATAAGCCCTGGTGGCAGTTCAATTTCCATTCGGCGGATTTTCATCGGCGGCAAGCGGCACTATGGTGGTTCACGGGCATTCATCTTTGGGGCTTTCTCCCATGCCGACATCCAACAACCCGCCATTTCCCGCGGCCCTGCGCCTGTTCTCCGCGGCGGTCATCATCGTCCTGATCGTGGGCGCTGGCCTGTTTTTTGCGCCTGTGCTGGTCAAGCCGCGCTGGCCTTGGGCCGTCACGCCGTTCAATGCCCGCTTTCTCGGCGGCTTCTACACCGCCGAAATGGTCGTGATGGCGGCGCTGCTGTTCTGGAATCGCTGGTCGCCCGGCAGGCTCGTGCTCGTCATGGCCTTCATCTTCACCGTCATCGTCTCGGTGGCTTCGTTCATCAATCTCGGCTATTTCAACTTCGAGCGCAAAGCGCCCTGGCTCTGGTTTTTGGTCTATCTTGCTTCGGTCGCGGTATCCGGGCTGTTCCTGTGGCGGGCAAGGGCCCGTCCTTCTGCAAAAGGCGCGATCTTAAACCCCGCATGGCGCGGCTACATGCGGATGGAATCGGCGGTCCTCGGGCTCTATGGCGTCGGCCTGTTGCTGTTTCCCCTGACATTCAACAGCATCTGGCCCTGGCCGGTCGATGCCTTCCACGCTCAGGTCTACAGCGCCATCTTCCTCGCCGGTGCGGGCGGCACATATCTCGTCTGGAAAAGCGCGCCGCCCGAGGAACTGCTGGTGCTCGGCTTGGCGCAGTTTCTGGTTGGCCTGCTTGCCATCCTTGGCCTCGTCATCACCGACGCGGCGGTGCACCGGATCGACTGGACGGCGACCGGGACATTGTTCTGGCTCGCCCTTTTCGGCTGGATCGGGATCAGCGGCGCCTTCAAACTCTACGCCGCCTCCCGGTATTTTGGCTCGCAATCGGCATCATAGGTTGCAGAGAAGGCTGGATTTCCAGATGACGTCCGGTGCATCGTGCCGGGCCGATTGCCTTCGCCGGGAACGCCATGACCAGTACGACCTCGCCATCTTCCGACAAAATCCAGCCGCAGCTCCGATCCGTCCGGCCAAGCGATGCTGAGGCGCTTTGCGCTATCTTCAACATGCCGGGCTTCCGCTGGGGCACGCTCAGGATGCCCTTCGAGATGGTCGAGCAGGTAGAGCGACGCATCGCCAAGTCCGGCCAGGAAACCACCTGGATCGTTGCGGAGTTGGACGGCAAGGTCGTCGGCCATGGCAGCCTGGTCGTGCAGGGTTCGCCGCGCCGTTCGCATATCGGCGAGATCAATATCGGCCTTGACGATGCCTTTGTCGGCAAGGGCATCGGCTCTGCCATACTTGGCGCGCTGCTTGACGTGGCCGACAACTGGCGGGCCCTGAAGCGGGTCGAGTTGACCGTCTATGCCGACAACGAACCAGCCATTCGCCTCTATACAAGCCACGGTTTCGAGGTCGAAGGCCGGCATGTGAAGGCCGGTTTTACCGACGGGCAGTACCACGACCTCCTGAGCATGGCCCGGCTGCGGTTCTGATGACTGCCGTCTTTGACCCAACCGCTACGCCTCCGGTGGAAATTCTGGCTGTGCTGTCGCTACTCTGCCCGGAAGTCGTGCGTGACATCGAGCAGAACTGGAATGCGCCGGTTTCCGATTACGCCCGCCATCTGTGGCGGCCGGTGGCAAGGCCTGCATCGGCCCCGGCGATCGCTGCCCGCTCGATCCTGCGCGAAGTCCTGCATCAGCGCCTTGGCGTGATCATGCAGCCTGAAGAGATCGGTAAGGCCCTCGACGAGTTCGAGGACAGACCGGTGATTCAGTCCGGCCTGCACTGCCTGCTTCTGATGGACAGGATTACCTTCGATGCCCTCCTGCTTGCCTGGCTCGGCGCGGTCGAAAACGGGCTGTCGGCCTTCTTCGGTTTCATGGGAACGACGATGACCATGGAGACAATTGGCCGGGAGGGGCCAGGATGGCTGGATGTCGGTGACGACAAGGTCAACCTGTTTGGCATGGGGCGCCACAAACTGTGCCGCAAAAGCGCCTGCGTGGCCGGTCCCGTCTCCCTCAACAAGCGCGCGCTCGAAGCGGTGGGCGATGAAACGGATGCCAGCCGCTGGCTGGGCACATTGCTTGCCAGCCAGGACAAGGTGTTTGGAACAGCCGCCGATGCGCTGACAGCCCTCAACGAGGATCTGGTCGCCGATTGGGATCGTTCCGGCATGGCCCTGCCGGTTTTCATCGATGATCGGCTCGCCGCTTCTGCCATGGCGCGGCATCTAGAACATGACGGCAGCCTTCTTTCCAAGCTGCTCATTGAGCCCGCAAGGCGGCAGCGTCTCGAACGTGCCATGCAAGAGGCCGAATCGAGCCCATTTGGCAGATTCCTGCCTAATGCCACGGCCCATTTCTGGGGCATCCGCGAGGAGCGCGTGCGCAAGCTGGTCCTTGAGAACGGGCGTCTGATCGAGCCTGACAGGCCGCATGGTCTTTCCATCCCGTTCGAGCGGCCGCATCTCAGGCAGGCGCTGTTGGACGGCGTGCTGCTGCCGAACTTGTTCCTGACGTTCCTCGTCCTTGCCATATTGCCGCGCGTCCGGGTTGTGGGCGGCCTGAGACAGATTGGCTATGTAGCGCTTTTCCACTCGATTCTGCTGGCTGCGCTGGACGAAAACGCGCCGGAAGAGCACGATTTGGCTGCGGAGCTGCAGGTTCGGGAAAATGCCTGGGGCATGCGGGTCATCGATGAAAAGATCTCGGTCCGCGAGCAGCTTGCCGGCCTGCCGGAAGGGGCGCTCTTCCCGGACCTGCTCCGGCAATACCGATCGCGCACATTTGCCGAGACGACCGACGACCTGAGATTGGTTCGCGAAAACGCCCGATGGCGCAAGATCGGCCAAGCAGTGATCAAGGGGACCTGAGCCTCACTTAAGGCCTCTTTCCAGGTTGGTGCACAATGGTAATCGACGGCGACTATCGGTGAGCGACCGACCGCTTCATTCGAGCACCGCCTCGACAATGGCGACAAAGTCATCGAGCGAGCGATCCCCGCGAATCTCGATGCGTGGAAGGTCGATGGGATCGCAATCGAGGTCCGCCGGCCCATGTCTACCGCCGAAGCCGATCCGATAGCCGCACTCCTTGGCAAGCCGTCCGAGCCGTCGGTCGGTGACGGAGAAGGGTGCCGCGAACGCCGTGGTTGGCCGACCGGTCCAACGTTCGATGAACATACGAGAGCGCAGGAGCTCGGCGGCCAGGTCACAGCTCGGCAGGCCATCGATCGCGCGATGCGTCGCCAGATGGCTTCCGAAAAACGCACCTTCGGCGGAGAGGCGTCGCACCGTCCCGGCGTCCATAAGCCGCGTCGGCGGACCGATATCGGCGTCCCACTTTGCACTTTCGCCCACCAGATCCGTCACCAGGAACACTTCCGCGGTCAGATCGTTAGCGCGCAAGATCGGCCAGGCATGGTCGGCAAAGTTCTGGAAGCCGTCGTCGAAAGTGATGAGCACCGGGCGGCCAACGAAAGGGTGACGGTTGGCGATTGACTGTTCCAACTGCTCGGACCCAATCGCGTGAAAACCATTGGCGCGCAGCCACGCCATCTGGCTGGCGAATGCGGCGGGCGTGAGCCGAAAACGGGCCAGCGCGGCCGGGCCATCATCGGCGATGCTGTGATACATCAGGACAGGGATACGCTGCCGCCGCTCGCTACGCGCGACGTCGCGGCGCAAGGCCCGCGCCCCGCCCCAGACGATATTTCGCGCGACCCCGATTTCGATGGGCGCGCGGATTGGCACATGATCGATCACCGGTTCCGTCGCCACATCGTCCGGCGACAGGCGGCGGAAGCGGTCTATGCGGTAGAGCTCGGTCTGGATCGATTGCTCAAGGACGAGGCCTTCGGTCGCCGCCAGCGTCTCCGAGATCGCTTGCGCACCGAATGTGTTCCAGTCGAAGCCCGTCCTTTCAGGATTGTCACGCAGCACGAATGCGTGTGCGCTGATGAAACTGCCGCCAGGCGCCAACGCCCCAGCGAATTTTTTGGCGATGCGCCGCAACTCGGCGAGATCATCCAGGTAGTAGAGCACCTCCGAACAGAAGATCAGATCCATCCCATCCGGCAGCGCGTCGGCGGAGAAATCCAGTACGCCGAATTCAATGTTCGGCTGATCGCTGCATCGCGCACGGGCCCGCTCGATGGCTATGGCGGAGATGTCAGTTGCAGTCAGATGGCCCACACGCGGCGCCAGCTGCCGCGTGAAGTGGCCCTCCGCGCAGGCCAGCTCAAGCGCCCGTCCGATGGGACCAGCAGGCAGGATTTCGAGCTGCCGCTGATATTTTTCCTGCTCATAGAGCGAGCCGTACTTCCACGGGTCCTCGGTCGCGAAATAGCTGTCCCAGAACGCCGTGCGATCACTCCTGTCCGCGGTCCGTGCTCGGCGCGGCGTTGCAGGAGGTGGTGCAGGTTCGGCGCTTGATCGAACCAGCTCCCGCGCTTCAGCGGCCAATTGGGCGAGTTTGCCGAAGTGGCTGTCCGGATCGGGCCGACGTTCGGCTGCGGACAACAATGCCTCGGCTGCAAGCGCGTTTGACGTGTCGGCACCAGCGCCCTTTTGCGGTACAGGCGATCGTCTCGAAAGCCTTGCGGCACTGTCTACAAGCCGCTCAGGGGGCACGATATCCAGGATCAATTCAATCCAATGATCCCCGGTCACTGTCCCGAGTACGCCGAACTGCACGACAGCCTCGATCTGGCCATCGATCATCAGATAGGCGTAGATTTGATCGATTCCTTCCGGAAGGTCGATCGAGGTCGGATTTCGAGCGTCGACACGAATTCCGAGTGTCCGCGCCAGTCTGCGCGGCGCGGCAAGATCGTCGACGTCGAGAAGCATTTGCTCGAGGTGATACTGGACGCGGCGAGCGGCGCCGGGATTGTCCCAGACCTTGCCGAGTTCGATGATCAACTCGGTGAGGGAGCCGCCGAACCTGTCCCAACTGGCAGCCAATTGCGCTGGCACCGAAAGGCTTCCAACCATAAGGCCATCGAAGACCACCGTGGCGATCTCACGCGCCCACTTACGTCCTGCCGGGAGCGCGCGCAGGGACTGCGGGTTGATCGAGTGCCAGCCGCGGCCGCAATCCGACGCGGCGTTCCACAACGCGAACCACGCGAGTGCTTCGGAAGCGGTGCTGCCGTTCGCCGAGATCGCTCCATTGGCGTGTGCCGGTGCTGGGTGTTTGACCCTGGGATCAGCAGAAAAGCCGCGGGCGATCACGATTTCCGCATCTAGCATCATCTGTGTCGAATTGCGGGAGAGCGCGTTGGGGCTGATCCGACAGTAAGCGAGCGGCTCGTCGACCATCACCCAATTTTTGCCTAGACGTGCGAGGCGCTGCCACAGATCCCAGTCCTCGCAGGTGCGCAGCGACACATCGAAACCGCCCAACTCGACAATTGCCTCCCGATCGACCAGAAGCGCGTGAGTGCGAATGGCACACCGGCGGGCGAATGTTTCGAAGGGCTGGATCGCAACCTCCGTTGAAATGCTCGAAGGAGTGAGTTCGCCATCGGGCATCACGCGCCGAGAACCGCAATAGGCGGCCACTGCATCGGGCGCGGTTTTCAGTGCGGCCAGCATTTTTGCAAGGAAGCTGGCATCCACCCAATCGTCAGCATCCAGAAACATGAGCCAGTGGCCGCGCGCTCTCGAAATCCCGCTGTTGCGCGCGCCGGCGGCGCTATACGCGCAAGACCTCAACGTCCGAAATCGGGCATCGTGCTCCACATAACCGGCGATGATGGCAGGGGTGCTGTCCGTGGAGGCGTCGTCGATGATGATTGCCTCCCAATCCAATATTTCCTGATCGAGAAGGCAATCGAGTGCGCGCGCCAGCGTCACCTCCGCATTGTGCGCAGGAACCACGATTGAAACCAAAGGATTATGCGCCACGCCGTCTTACCCGCGCCTGGTTCGAAGGCAGAACAAAAGTCCGGAGACATAGCCGGCGATTGCCTGCCAAAGGAAGCGGTCGTCAGGGACGCTGTTCAACGCCGATCCGTCCGTCGACCCCTCTTCTACCGCGACTATGCCCAGTACGTGGTAGGTCTGCCGGCGGATGCTGGCAAGCGTTGCGCCGATGGTTTGCTCGGCATCGAAAATCGAGACCACACCGGCCGCAGTAGCATTGTCCTGGATCATCGAGCTTTCGTTTTCTTCGGCAACAGTCGGCGAATGTCAAAAACGGATGACGGCATCGGATGGCAGCACCGCTCTGTCAAGATCGGGGCGAATTAGGGCAGGCAAAAACGCTTGAAGACAGGGCTGAATGGCAAGCGCTCATGCCCTCGTGGTATAGGCTTGGGATCCTGGTGCCGGGCGTCGGTCTAGCTCGCAACGATGAAGTCTTGCACCTCAACATCTGTTTCTCCAAGGTAGGGCAACAACGGACATAATGTCGTCGCTTGTCGATTTTGACCAGAAGGTTAACAGCACGGTGCCACTCATGATTGGACGATCGGGAGCCACGAACCTGGCGCGCCCGGCGCAGCGTCTCGGGTACCTGACGGCGATGCTGGTCCTGGTTGCCAGGCCGCTCGTCTTTGGGATCGCCCTCTTGTTGGCTGGCCAGGCACAGGCGCAGGCGCCGGCGACCGTCCCGCCTGAAAGGGTCAAACAGCTGTTCGAGCTTCTCGACGATCCAACAGTGAAGGCCTGGGTGGCTGAACAACGAAATCAGGACGCCGGATCGACGGGCACGCCTGCCGAGGCAGGGGCTTCGCCGACCGACGCATCGTCCGGCGCCGTGGCCGCACCGGGCCAGATGAATACGATGGCATCCTCGACGCTCGATCGGGTCAGGCACCATATCGAACGAATCGTGCGAACCTTGCCCCTGCTGCCAGGCCAGTTCGCGCGCGTACGCGCAGAGACGATGCAGGACATGTCCAGCAAGGGGTCCGCAAGCGTATTTATGCTGATTGCGATGTTCATTGCTGCCGGCCTGGCGCTCACTTGGGCAACGTATAAAGTCACACGTCCATTTCGTCTTTGGATTATCGTGCAACCGAAGGATACGCCAATCGGGCGAGCCAAGAAGATTGGTGGTCGCGCGCTTTATTCCAGCATGCTGATTGTCTCTTTCGCACTGGGCAGCGCCGGCGCGTTTATGTTGTTCGACTGGCCGATGCTTATCCGCGAGATTGTATTGACATTCCTGATGGCGGCGGTCCTCACATGGGGTGTGCGCATGTACGTCATGGCCATGCTCGTCCCTTCCTTCATGAACGTCGAGAACGCCGTCGAGGTTCGGGGTTTGCCGATCACCAACGTAGTGGCGGACCATTGGTCCTATTGGCTGCCCCGGATCGTCGGCGTCTTCGCCTTTTTCGGCGCCGCGTTTATCCTCTTGCCGGGTCTCGGCATCGATCAGGACGGAATGATGGTCCTGTCACTGGGCGCCGATTTCGTGCTGCTGCTGCTGTTGCTGCTTGCCATCTGGCGTCGGCCAAGAACGCAGCGAGACGGTGTGCGCCACAGCGGTCACACGGAAGTGACATGGTTGTTGACTGCTTATTTCGTCGTCCTGTTCCTGCAGCGTGTAGCCGGGCTCTATATATACTTCTGGTTTACCTTCGCCGCATTCTTCCTGCCGTTCGCAATCGTGCTGACACAGCGCGGGGTTAATTTCGTCCTGCGGCCGGGTTCGGAAGATGTCGGCCGGCCTACGATCCCGGCGGTGACGATCGCTGTCATCGATCGCGGAATCCGGATGATTTTGATCCTGGCGGCGGCTTACTTTCTCGCGGGTGTCTGGGGTCTGAACATGCAATCGATGCGCGACAGCGATACGACGACGATGTTCATTTTGCGAGGCTTGATCAATGTCGTGGTCATTGCCCTCGCAGCCGATTTCGGCTGGTCGATCATCAAGGCTTTGATCGAACGGAAGCTGGGCATCGAAATACCGCACCCTGTGATCAGCGACGAGGACGTCCCGATCCTCGATCCGCAGCAGGCGCGGCTGAACACGCTCTTGCCGATCCTCCAGAACATGCTGCTCGCATTGATCGTTGTGATGGCGGTGCTGATGATGCTCGCCTCCATGGGTATCCAGATCGGCCCGCTGATCGCTGGCGCTGGCGTCGTCGGCGTCGCGGTGGGCTTTGGCGCACAAACCGTCGTCAAGGACGTCATTTCAGGCGTGTTTTTTCTGCTCGATGATGCGTTTCGTGTCGGCGAATATATTTCCTCGGGCAATTACAAGGGGACGGTGGAAAGTTTTTCGCTGCGCTCGGTGAAGCTGCGCCACCATCGTGGCCCGCTGTTCACGATACCTTTCGGTGAACTCGGGGCAGTCCAGAACCAGAGCCGTGACTGGGTTATCGACAAATTCAACATCACCGTTGGCTATGACACCGATATCGACTTCGCTCGCAAGCTGATCAAGCGCATCGGCCTCGAACTGGCGGAAGATCCGGAGTTCAAAAACTGGGTGCTCGACCCAATCAAGATGCAGGGTGTGCAGGAGTTCGGCGAATACGGCATCGTGTTGAGGGTCAAGGCCATGACCAGACCGGGAGGCGCCTTCGGTATGAAACGCAAATTCTATGTGCGCCTGCGCCAAGTCTTCAAGGAACAGGGCATCGAGCTCCCATTCCCGACCGTCCACATCCAGGGGCTGCAGACCCCACATGAGGCAGAGAATGCGCCATTGGAGGTCACACCCGAGTTGCAAATGGCTGTCGCGCAGTCGCACACCAATCGGCGCAGGAAAAAAGCCAGCACAACGGAGTAGGAAGACTGTGACACCTACCGGCGGCTTTGCGCGCATCGCCCATGGTAGGGATCGCCTTCTATCTTCAACTGTTTAAGCCGAAAAAAGTGTAACGAGCCTCGCCGATCCCGACTATACTCTGACAGCTGCCGGCAGTGACGTGGCCTTTGCGTCAAACTCTATATGCCGGTACGGCAGCGATCTTGCCGTTATGGCGGTCGATATTGAAAGTCAGGATGAGTGGCCTTGATCACGCGTCTCCTCATCTCAACGCTAGCAGGTGGCAAGAGGAAACTTTCGCAAACGATGGCCACGGCGCCGTCCGGATCGGCAGCGCTCTGCCCCAGGACCCGCACCGATCGCTCGATGCCCATTTTGCACTGCCGCTTGCTGGTCGACGGCGATCGGTTCATCCTTGTGAATACCCTGGCCGTGAAGTGCGTAGCTAGATCACACCGTCACGGCCCCTAGCGAGGTCTTGTTCTATGGACTGCTCAGGCTGCGGTTTCGAGGTTGAGAGCGGTTACGCTTTCTGTCCGAGGTGTGGCAGGCGCCAGCCCGTGCTTTGCGCCAGTTGCGGCTATCCCTGCGCACCTGATTTCGAGTTCTGTCCGAAATGTGGGGCAAGCGTCGGTGCGTCCGCAAAAGCCGTCGAACGGCCTGCTCCGACACCAAGCCAGACCATTGTGCCGCCTTCTCGGACTCCGTCGCTTCTTGCGAACATCGAACGCGAAGAAGGGCTGCATCCCGTCTCTGACGCCGATCGCCGGACGGTAACGGTCCTGTTCGCCGACCTTTGCGGCTTCACGACACTCAGTGAGCAACTCGACCCCGAGGTCATGCAAGCGCTGCAGAACGAACTGTTCAAGGAATTGACCGCGGCCGTCCGAAACTTTGGTGGTTTCGTCGACAAATTCATCGGCGATGCACTGCTCGCTTTGTTCGGTGCGCCGGTCGCGCATGAGGACGATCCGGAGCGTGCGCTTCGCGCCGCTCTTGACATGATCGCCCGCACGGCGCGGTTGGGCGAAGGCACCTCCCACTTCGGCTCGCCTCTGTTACTCCACATCGGCATTAACACGGGTCCGGTTGTTACTGGCGGATTGGGCATCGGCACCGCCAAATCCTATTCGGTTACCGGCGACACGGTGAATACGGCGCAACGCCTGCAATCGCTCGCCGCGCCGGGTGAGGTGCTGGTAGGCGAGCTCACTCACAGGCTGACGCGGCATGCCTTCTCTTACGAGCCGCTGGGTGATGTCGTGCTTCGCGGCAAGGCTGGCAGTGTGCTCGTCCATCGACTCGATGCCCCGCTAGCGGCGCCGCGTGCAGCGCGTGGGCTCGAGGCACTCGGCCTCAGCGCGCCGATGATAGGTCGTGGTGCGGAGCTCAATAGAATGCTGGCGAGCCTTGACCAGGCGTGTGGCGGCTCGGCCCAACTTGTCCGCCTCGTCGGAGAAGCCGGTATCGGGAAATCGCGGCTGGTGAAGGAGTTCGTCGCCCGCGTCGGCGATGAGGATCGTTTTCGCAACGTCGCTGTGCGGCAGGCCACCTGCTCACCACTGGGCGAACAATCATTTGGCGCCTTGGGCGCGGTGGTGCGCAGCGCTGCCGGGATGATGCAAAACGACAATGGGGACGAAATGCGGGAGAAGCTCGCAGCCTTGCTTACCGATCTCGGCCTGCAGGGCGACGAGGCAAAGCGATTGATGCCTCTGCTCTACCATGTGCTTGGCCTTGGCGACCCCGAAGCCACGTTGCAGCATGTCGAGCCCGAGCAGTTGCGGCGGCAAATTCTCTACGCAGTCCGCACGATCATCGAACGGCGGCTTGCGCTGTCACCGCTGTTGATTGTCGTCGAAGACCTGCACTGGGCCGACGCTGTGTCGCTTGAGGCGCTACGTTTCGTGATGGACAGGTTGGAACGCACGCGGTTGATGTTGCTGGTCACCCATCGTCCGGCGCCGGACAGCGGCCAGCTCGACTCAAGTCGGGTCAGTCATACAGCGCTGAGACTTTCGCCGCTTAACAGGAATGACGGCCGCAGCCTGCTGGCGGCGCTTTTCGGCGAGAGCTGGGTAAACTCTGCAGGCGGGCTTCTCGAGCAAATCCTCGAGCGCGCGGGCGGCAACCCCCTTTTTCTAGAGGAGATCGTTCGCGGCCTTATCGATCGCGGTGTACTGATGCGCGAGGGCCAGCGATGGCGGACTGTGGCAGGCGAAGTCGCAACCGGCATTCCCGCCACTATCCAGGCAATGTTGCTTGCTCGCGTCGACCGGCTGCCCCAAGAGGTGCGCCGATTGGCCCAGGAAGCCGCGGTAATCGGCCCGCGCTTCGATGCCACACTTCTGAAAACCGTGACAGCCGACCCCGGCCGGCTAGAAGCCGCCTGCGAAATACTATGCGATGCGGAAATCATCGAGGAAGTTGCCGGATCAGGCTCGGTCTCGTCGCAAAGCTACCGCTTTACGCAAACGTTGCTGCAGGACGTGATCTACCAGAATCTGCTCCTGCAACGCCGCACCGACATTCACGGGCGGGTCGGCGCTGCCTTGGAGCAAATGTGCGGCGACAAGCCGGAACGACTCGAGGATTTGACAGTGCTCGGTCATCATTTCGCACAGAGCGCCGAACGGGAGAAGGGTGCGCATTACCTGCAGGCAGCGGGCGATCGCGCTCGAATGATATACGCCAACGATGACGCCCTTCGTCTCTACGAGCGAGCCCTGACTGCGTTGGGCGCGGTCGGGCAAACACCGCTCAAACTGGCAATTCAAGAGTGCATTGCCGATCTGAGCGGCCCGGCAGGCCACCGCGAGATCGCGCACAGCCACTACGACACGGTGTTGCAGGCATACCGCGAGTCAGGCGATCGTGTCGCTTCAGCGCGAGTTTTGCGTAAGATCGGCCGGCTGCTCTGGGACGTCGGCAAGCGGGACCACGCAGAATCCCGCTATGCTGAAGCGGCAGCGCTCCTCGATGGAGCGGATGCCCCGGTCGAGCAGGCGCATCTCTGGCAAGAACGTGGCCGACAGGCATTCCGTAGCGGAGATCATGCTCTCGCGGCAAAATGGGCAGACGCAGCGCTGGATTGCGTAGGCACCCTGACGACGGAACATGTCTCCGAGGTGGGGCGTGGTGCCACTCTTGTGACCGCCGAGGCACTCAATACCAAGGCTGTGGCGTTGGCTCGTCTTGGGCGAAACCGTGAAGCCGTGCGTCAGGTTGAGCGTAGCATTGAATTGGCCGAAGCCGCCGGTCTGCTGGGCGCGGCCTGCCGCGGCTACACCAATCTCGGTGTGCTTTACACGACCATCGATCCGGCACGGGCGATGGAGGTCTGTCGGCGCGGTCTTGAAGTGGCGCGCCATATTGGTGATCTGGGCTTTCAGGCGCGCCTCCTCGCCAATTTGGCGGT
Source organism: Mesorhizobium sp. M0051 (assembly GCF_040323235.1). Lineage (NCBI taxonomy): Bacteria > Pseudomonadati > Pseudomonadota > Alphaproteobacteria > Hyphomicrobiales > Phyllobacteriaceae > Mesorhizobium > Mesorhizobium sp. M0051. The sequence goes on along the minus strand of NZ_JAMYUT010000031.1, from coordinate 49,027 downwards.
CGCTTGTTGTACCTTCACGGATCGCTGTCCAACGGAGGGCGTGCCTGCTGCCGAGAAGGCCATCGAGATCGACCGGGCACTCGACCAGCGCGAGCACCTGCCGGTGCCGTTGATCGTGCTTGGGCAGATCCACCAGTGCAACGGCCGTCCGGAACTGGCGGTTGGCTTGTTCAACGAAGCACTGGAGGTAGCCCGCGAAACGGCCGAACCCCAACTGCTGTTTCCGTGCTATGATGGTCTTGCAACGCTTAATCTCGACCTCGACAATCTGGCCGAGGCCGAACGCTACTTTTCCTTGGCGCAGGGTGTATGCGCCCAGCACGGGCTCGACCCGGAGACGCTTGTGGTGCTGCCTTTTCTCGATTAGCCGGGGTTGGAGGTTGAAATGTCCGCGCGCAGTGACTTGGTACCGCTTCAACCGGGCGACCGGGCGCCAAACGTGGTACTCGACGCCATTTCCCAGGAAGGCAAGATCGCGCTTGACGACTTTCGCGGACATAAACCGGTCCTGGTTGGCCTGTTTCGAGGTCTGCATTGTGCGTTTTGCCGACGCCATATCGCCGCCCAGGCGCGGCTTGATCCGGAACTGCGTGAAAAGGGCGTGCAGAGCCTGACGGTGGTCAACACGCCGATCGAACGGGCGCGTCTCTATTTCCGCTACCACCCGATGCCAAATCTGCTTGCGGCCTCCGATCCTGAACGCGCTTCACATCGTGCTTTTGGACTGCCCAATCTCGAATTCACCGAAAACGAGACGAACTGGCCGTACAAGGTCTCGATGGCAATGGCGAAGGATATGCGGGTCGACTTACCAGGCGAGTTGCCCGGTCCCATGGATCCTTTTGCGGCCAGCGAATTCCTCGGCAAGAAGGACAATTACGAAGTGACCGAAGCCGACGAGCAGATGATGGCAACGGGACACGGACAATTGATAGGTCAGTTCCTGCTGGACCGGCAGGGGATCGTCCGGTGGAGCTTCACGGAGGTTCCAGAGGGTGGGCGATACATGTTTGGAGCGCCAAACCCGCAGGAATTGATGTCAGCAGTGTCCCAAGTCGCCCAATAGAGACCCTTGCAGCAGTAAGTTGCGGCGATGCGCACGCAATCGCGTCTATCCCCGCATGATGCGATAGACATTTGCATCGCCCTCGACACCGAGGTCTGCACGCAGCATCGTTGTGGTGCCTGTGGCAGGAACGCCATGCTCCCGCACGGTCCGCCGACCCATGTCTGCTGCCGAAGCCGGTTCGATAGCCGCACTCCTTAGCCTGCCAAGCCGTCGGTCGGTGACAGAGAAGGGTTGCCGCGAACGTCGTGGTTGGGTCCACTTTTCAATAACTACAAGAGAGCGCAGGAGTTCGGCGACAAGCTCAGAGCTCGACAGACCGTCGGTCGCGCGATGGGTGCCGAACTGCAGCACAGCTCTGTCAAGATCGGGGCGAATTAGAGCCACGCGAAAAAGCCTTGAAGACGGGCCTTAAGGCAAGCGCTCATAGAATTTCAATGAAGCTATAGGTTAGTCGCAATTCATATCGACCTCATTTCATATAACGTATCACTACTCATTTCGGCGTAGATTGCCGAGTGGTCAATTGGATTTGCCGGCTATTTCCGTAGTCAAAAATAGGTACCAAGAGCGAACTCAATCGTAGGTTGTGCATTGCCCAAAAGACGAACAAGGGACGCACGAATCGGATTGCGCCAAGGGATTCCGGCTTGCAGACCTGGTATTTGTCTGACATGATTTCGCGTTTTCAAGTTTTGTTCTGGTCAATGGGGCGTCTGGATGGCTAAGGAATCTTCGAATGCCGCTTCTTCGGCAAATAAAGTGGACGGAAACCTGATCGGTAATGCAGAGGGAAACGGGCTGAACTTCGTGGTGGGCCAGGCTCGCGAGGGCGGGGCCTCGGGCGACGCTGTAGGTGTCGACAAGATACGCGATCTGCTGTTCGGCAACCAGATGCAGGACTATGACCGCCGCTTTTCCAAGCTTGAAGAACGGGTCTTGCAGCGCTTCAAGGATGTCGAATCGGAAGCCAAGCGCAATCTCGAAATGTACGAGTCAAATGCAAAGAAGCAGATCGATTCGCTTGCGGGGCAATTGCGGAACGAAAAAGATTCACGAGCCGATGCCGACAAGGAGATTGACCGGAATCTTCGCGAGCAAAACCAGGCACTTGAAAAGCAGGTGCGCGCGTTGTCGGACCAATTGAGCGAGCTTGAGCGCGACGTTGCGGACCGGATAAATCGAAACGATCATTTGCTGCGTGAGGAAATCAAGCAGAAGAATGAAGGCGTTCAGTTGCTGATAGAGAAAATGTTTGCCGACCTCAGCAACGTCAAGACCGACCGAAATCTTCTGGCTGGCCTGTTTGTCGAGGTTGCAAAATGTCTGAACCAGGACCCGGTCGGCAGCAAGAGCAACTCGGACCGTAGCTGGAAAGTGAGTTGATGGGACCTTGACGTCAACCGTCGACCCGATCACCCTTCCGCAAAGAACAGCCTCGAACGATACAGAGATTGATCGCGAGGCTCTGGCTCGCCTTTTGATCGAAATTGCCCGGAATGTTGATCCGGACTACCGCGCGCGTTTCGACGGAGTTCCAACCGCCGATCCTCGCATGGAAACGCTGCGCCAGTTGCTGGTCAGCCGCGAAATTTCAGAGCTTTCACGAGTTACCCATCTGCTGGACGAACCGGAGCAGCTCGCGGCAGCCGTGGGCGACGTTCTTTCCAGTGCGGCCGCACGAGCGCCTCATGCGCAACTCGGCGAGGCCCTTGCGCCAGCTGTTGAAAGGGCTGTGCAACGGTCAATCCAGAAGAGCCCGCGCACGCTGACGGATATTTTATACCCAGTGTTTCTGCCGGCAATTCGCAAGTCGATCGGGGAAAAGATCGACCAGACCTTTCAGTCGTTGAATGAAACTTTGAGACATATCTTTACCTGGCATGGGCTCAAGTGGAGATTTGAATCGTGGAGAACTGGAGCTAGCTTCTCAGAAGTTGTTCTGAAGCATTCTCTTATCTATCGTGTGGAGCATGTCTTTCTCATTAACCGCAATTCCGGGCTTTTGATAGCGCATGTAACTGCCGATAATGCAACTAGCGAAGATCCTCAACTTATTTCTTCGATGCTCAGTGCAATTCAAGATTTTGTGAAAGATTCATTTAACGAGAAAGAGCAGAGCGGCCTGGACACAATTCGTTTTGGCGACCTTCGTCTCTGGTCGGAAGTTGGACCGTTTGCGACCCTGGTTTCGGTGATCCGAGGAAATCCGCCAGAGGAATTGCATGAAATCGTTCGCGATGTATTGCTTCGCATCCATGATGAATGCTCGCAGGCTTTAGAGCAGTTTGACGGCGACAGTACGCAGTTGGCCGGCATAGAAGCGCAGTTGCAGACCTGCGTTGAACTGAAGCAGGAGGAATCAAACCAGGGATTTCCGTGGCTGGTGGTGGCTGCAGCCCTGCTGATTTTGATTCCGGCAGGCGGTTGGTTCTTTCTTTCCTGGCAATCCGGGCAGCGCTGGCAGGCCTATGTGTCGCGACTGGAGACCCAGCCTGGCATCATCGTTGCAGAACAAAAGATGCGCGGCGGCCAATTCTATATTGCCGGCCTGAGAGACCCGCTTGGCGCCGACCCGCAGTCGCTGTTGTCTGGAACGCAGGTCGATCCCGCCCGCGTTCATTCACAGTGGCAATTGTATCAGAGCCTTGAGCCGGAGTTCGTGTTGAAGCGACTGACGGCGTCGCTGACCCCGCCCGATACAGTACGACTTTCGATCGTCAATGATCGCATCGTTGCCGAGGGTGAGGCTCCCGACACCTGGATAGATCGGGCGCGCGCAGCCGCCCGCCAGCTTTCGGCAGGCGGACCGGAATTCGACATCTCTAAGGTTCGTGATGTGAGCCCCGAAGCACGCGCGGCGGAGCACTGGCAGGCCTATGTGTCGCGACTGGGGACCCAGCCGGGCATCATCGTTGCAGAACAAAAGATTCGCGACGGCCAATTCTATATTGCCGGCCTGAGAGACCCGCTTGGCGCCGACCCGCAGTCGCTGTTGTCTGGAACGCAGGTCGATCCCGCCCGCGTTCATTCACAGTGGCAATTCTATCAGAGCCTTGAGCCGGAGTTCGTGTTGAAGCGGCTGACAGCGTCGCTGTATCCGCCGGATACAGTACGACTTTCGATCGTCAATGATCGCATCGTTGCCGAGGGCGAGGCTCCCGACACCTGGATAGATCGGGCGCGCGCAGCCGCCCGCCAGCTTTCGGCAGGCGGACCGGAATTCGACATCTCCAAGGTTCGTGATGTGAGCCCCGAAGCACGCGCGGCTGAGCACTGGCAGTATTATGTGTCGCGACTTGAGGCCCAACCGGGGATCATCGTCGCCCAACAAACGGCGAGGGGCGGACATTTCTACATTTCCGGCCTGAGAGACCCGCTTGCCGCCGACCCGCAAGCTCTGCTGTCCGGAACGCAGGTTGATCCTGACCGCGTTCATTCACAGTGGCAATTCTATCAGAGCCTCGATCCGAAGTTCGTGGTGAAGCGGCTGACGGCGTCGCTGACCCCGCCGAAATCGGTCCAGCTTTCGATCATCCAGGGTCGCATCGTTGTCGTGGGTGAGGCTCCTGCCGCCTGGATCAACCGGGCGCAGGCCGCCGCCGAACAACTTTCGGCGGACGGAGTGGTTCTGGATGTCTCGCAGCTGCATGAACTGGACCTTGCAGAACTCAATCATTTGAGAGAAGCCATCCAGACGACCGATATTTTCTTCTCTTCCGGCAAAGTTGTGCCGGGACCAGAGCAGGTGCCGGTTCTCGACAGATTGGCGGGTCAAATAAAGGAATTCGCCCAAGATGCCCGCAAGTCAGGCGTAACAGCGCGGTTCATGTTGACCGGCCATTCGGACGCCACGGGCCGTGAGACGGCCAACGCGTCGATCAGCGCCGCCCGCGCCGAGACAGTTCGTGCGCTTCTCAACAAGCGCGGCGTCGCTCCGGAACTGCTGCTGGTTCGGGGCGCGGGCACCTTTGAACCCGCGGTGCCTGAAAATAGTCAAACTGGTAGCTCCACCAATCGCCGGGTTTCGGTTACGGTAAACCTGGATTAGGGCGGAGCCCAAGATGTTGCAAAAAAAGATCTGTATGTTGGGCGGGTTCTCTGTCGGAAAGACCAGCCTGGTTCGCAGGTTTGTGCAAAGCATCTTTTCAGAAACCTACTTGACCACGGTAGGAGTGAAAATCGACAAGAAGAGTGTCGCACTCCCGGACAAAACAGTGGATCTGATTTTGTGGGATTTGGCCGGCGAAGACGATATCGGCTCATTCCGCGTCAGCCATGTGCGAGGTGCGACAGGGCTCGTGCTTGTCGTCGACGGAACCCGCGCCGCTACTCTTGCCGCCGCGCTCACGCTGCGCGAGCGGGTCGAGGCCGAATTCGGTGCTATGCCGTTTGTATTGCTGTTCAACAAATCCGATCTGGCCGATCGGTGGGTAATACCGGATAGTGAGATTAGCGGACTGAGGCAACGTGGATGGCAAATCTATGTAACAAGTGCGCTTTCGGGTGAGCACGTCGATGATGCGTTCCTTCAACTTGCTTCGATGGTCACCAAATAGACCATGCGTAGATTGCCACGAGAAGTCGGAGATTGGATTTACAATTTCTTCTATAACGAGCACTCTATCGCATATGTCAAAATTGACGCCCAGCTTTGCATAGCCGCGAAGGGCGGTAACGTTGAACATTACGGGCTCTTATCCGTTCGCATCGGCAGGCCTGTTACCGATCAGCTTCAATTCATGGAAGGTTTGCTGCCTTTCCCGGAACTTCCATATCATATGGCTATGATCGAACTGCCCAGCGGGCGTGTCGCGGACCTCCATCTTTTTGCCGACGACGACTGCGTGTGGCTGCTCTTTCTTGACGCCACTGCCGAACGCGACAACAAGCAGCGGCTTCAACAGAAGGCTTATGAAATGACGCTCCTGCAAGAAAGGGAGCGTCAACTCAACGAGCAATTACAATCGACGAACGAGGCGCTGAGGAAGAGCCAGGAGGGATTGTCGCGTGAATACCAGCGCGCCGAATCCCTGCTCCTCAACATTCTTCCGGCGTCGATCGCGGAGCGGTTGAAAGCGCACAAGAAAATTGCAGACAACCACGCGGAGGTGAGTGTGCTTTTTGCCGACATCGTCGGTTTCACGGAAAGAGCGCGGAGCGTCGGAGCGGTAACGACGCTCGCTATCTTAAATTACTTCTTCAAGGCGGCGGATCGGCTCTCGGAACGACACGGCTGCGAAAAGATCAAGACAATCGGCGATTGTGTGTTGGTTGTCGCTGGCTTGCCCACCGCGCGATCCGATCATGCACAAGCCCTTGCGCACTATGCACTTGAACTGCGGAGGGCGGTCAAGCGCGAACGCTTCGCGGGAGAACCGATAAGACTGAGAATTGGAATTCACTCAGGACCGATCGTCGCTGGCGTCATAGGCAAAAGGCGGTTCGCCTACGACCTGTGGGGCGAGACGGTTAACCTCGCCTCACGCATTCAAACGTCCGCGGAGCCCGATGAAATCCGTATTTCCGATGCAACCCGCCAACTGCTCGGACCAAAATTTGCTTGCGACCCGCTCGAGGAAACGGAATTGCGTGGTACAGGTCGTGTCCGAATGTGGCGGCTCCCGGCCTGATTTGCCGCTGATCGCACTGCACGTCGTGGTGTGGCGCATTCAACGACCGAATTTGCCCATTCAACTCTGAGACCAAGCTTCTCACTGGCGGAACCGGCTACGACGTCGTCGTGCCAAGCGCCAGTTTCCTGTCCCGCCAGGTCGGGGCGCCTTCCAGAAGCTGGACAGGGCGAAGTTGCCAAACATCGCCAACATGTGGGACCTCATCGAGCGGCGCACCGCCAAGTACGGCCCAGGCAACCAATATTCCGTGAACTATATGTGGGGCACGGTGGGTTTGGGGCCAATTGTCTCAGGAATTGGAGCCTCCAATCAACGTGGGGCGGTTCACGATCTTGAGGGTACTCTCTTCGATGCCAGCTTCACCGTCGCCATCGCTCGCCCTTGCGCCGAAGCTGAAAGGTTCTTGGAGGACGAAACGCTGGCCGCCGGCATCATGGACATCAGGTTGTTTCGCAGCCGCGAAAAACATTGACGGCCCGCAACGTCATAGCCTGCCAGGCTTAAGATACGTATGTTGTGATCCATGAGATCTGATTCCCTTGCGGTAGTCCCGCCAGTCCAGAATGAGGCGGACTACCTTGACTTCATGGGTCCAATGACTGAGTACCCGCGCCTTGCCTACGGCATGAAAGCCGTCCGCAAGGCAGGCGACCGGCTGGCAAAACTTATTCAGTTCGGACAAGACATCACTGTCGGCCAGTACGTGGACACACTCGAAATCTTCTCAATCGCCAATAGCTGGCGCGACTCGCACTTTCTGCCGATGCGGAGCGTTCGGTTCTCTGTCGGTCACCACATGAGGGCCCTGCGACTGAAGGGCGACATGGCATCCCGCCCGAAACGTATCGCATCCATTCGTCGGAAGCTTCGCGAGTCCACCACCAATTTGGACACCATGAACGACATCGGCGGTTGCCGAGCGATCATGGCCGACATCAAAGGTGTTCGCTCGCTTCTCGCATCGATGCGAGACAAGTTCCCGCATGATATCCACTCTCGGGAATTCAACTATATCGATGAACCGAAGCCGGACGGCTATCGAAGTCACCACATTGTTTTCAAGTACCGACCCAGAGATGCCGACACTGAGGCTTTCGAAGGACGACGCATCGAATTGCAAGTTCGGACCAGACTTCAGCACTCATGGGCGACTGCAGTTGAGGCTGTCGGGCTATTCCGGGGCCAGGATCTGAAGCACGGAAAGGGCGATCAGGACTGGCTACGCCTTTTCGAGCTTATGTCGGCGGAATTCGCGCATGTTGAGCAGTGCCCCGTCCATATCGGCGTTCCAGATCACAATGACCGGGTGCGGGAATTGCGGGATATCAATAAGCGTATAGGTGCGACCAGCATACTAGAAGGCATCAAGAATCTTACCCATTATTCAGAAAACTTCGTACAGCCAACGGAAAAATCTCGATACTATTTGCTCCAATATGGCAAAGATCATAACGTGACCATCCAACCATTCTGGACGCTTATGTTAGGTGCGAGGACATTGGAAGAGATGGAGCTGAAAATCGAGCTAAGGAGCAATGGTGCAAAGGCTGTCTTGGTCGAGGTAGATAAGGTCGACAAGCTTGGTGAAATGTATCCGAATTACTTCGGAGACGTTTCCTTATTTGTTCGCAATCTGAAATCCATTTGCACGGGAACGCGGCTATCCAATACAGTCTAGTCTATCGAGCGGTTGAATACTCGTTGGCCTCGAAAACATGGTGATGCACGCGGCCGGTGAACATCTTGAGCAGCTCTCCGGTCACGTCGCGGCTCTGAAATCTGACATCGGATTGAAGCGCCCGGCTGCAGGTGTCCATGTCGGGATAGCGAATGGCGAGCGCCATGGCATAGACGGGAGCGCCGTCGTCCCGCGCGGTGCCGTCCAGGACGCGCACCTCTTCCGCCCCAGGAAATTGCGTCCACAACGGCACTAGCCTTTCCCTGACGAAGCGCCGGAACTCGCTCTCGCGCCCGGCGTGGATTTCCCCTTCGAAGAGGGCGTAGCGGATGATCATGGCGGAGGTTTCCTGGTTTCTGCGCTTGGGATGGCCGCCGACCGGCAAGGGCAGGCGCGGTGCAATTCGTGGATTTGTGGTACGAATGCGATGCGGGCGCATCGCGTTGCGCCCGCATCGCCTGGCTCCTACTTGCCCCAGATCTTCTTGTACTCGTCCCGGTAGCCATTGCCGGGGTCGAACGCATTGGTCGGGCCGCCGTCGAACTCGACATTGTCGGCGGTCACGACGTGCAGCGGCGATAAATAACCCGACCATTTTTCGCCAGCGATGGCGCGATTGAGTTCGTCGACCAATTGCCAGCCCTGCAAGTTGAGCGGTTCGGCGACCGTCACCTTCTGGAATTGGCCGGCGCGGATGCGCTGATAGGCCGATTCCGAACCGTCGCCGGCGGCGACATTGATCGGCGCGTCGGTGCCGGCTTTGCCGGCGGCGGCTAGCGAGGGTCCCATGAAGTCGAAATAAAGGTCGTTGATCGCCAGTGAATGCGTCCAGGCATCGCCGTATTTCTGCAGCAGCGAAGTGGTCAGCTGCGGCATGCGCTGGGAGGTCTCGGCGATCGGCGTGTCGACATATTCGAGCACCTTGCCGCCCAGCCGCTCGATCTCCGCCTTCATCTTGTCGGCTTTGGCGATGGCGATGGCGTAGGTCGAATCGGTGAAGATAACGACGCCGGGCTTGCCCTTGGCATCGGCGTAGGCCCAGTCGGCCGCGGTCGTGGAGACTTGCATGGCATCCGTCGACACGTTGGCGAACACGCCGCTTTTCTCGTCGGGCCCGATCACCGGTCCGGCATGCCAGGAGACCAACGGGATACCTGCGGCCTTGGCCTGTTCCAGCGCCGGCGCCTGCTCGACCGCGTCAAAACCGTTGATGACGATGCCATTCGGCTTCAACGCCATGGCCTGGCCGAAGGCAGCGGTGCGGCCGCCGATCGAGCCGGCGCCGTCAATCACCTTGACCTTCCAGCCGATCGCCTTGGCCGCTTCCTCGACGCCGTTGGTGACGCCCAAGATGCCGCCGTTCTTGAGATCGCCGGCGAGCACGACGATCGTCTTGCCTTGCTGCGCCTTCGGACCGGTGGTCGGGCCATCCCAAGCAGTGACCTTCTGCGCATATTTCTGGACGACCGCCATGGCGTCGGCCATCGCGTCCGCCCGAGCCTGGCCGGCGAAAAGGACAGGAGCAGCGATTGTCATGGCCATCAAGGCGACGGATGATTTCAGGAATGTTCTGCGTTGCATGTTGGTACCTCCCTTGGTTTCAAGAAATTGCATAGGTCTTTCAAAACTCGGCTTTCGATTGGAGTTGGCGACATGTCACCGGCTGATGTCGCCCGCCACCGGACCAACGCCGGCCGGATGTGCGTTGACGTAGATGGCGTAGAGGGATGTCTGCGCGGTGATGTAGAGACGGTTGCGCTTGGGACCGCCGAAACAGACATTGGAAACGAGCTCGGGAACCAGGATACGGCCGATCAGGGTTCCGTCCGGTGCATGGACGCGCACCGAGTCGGCGCTGGAGGCCCAGATGTTGCCGTCGCGATCGACGCGAAAACCATCGAAGAGGCCTGCCCCGCATTCGGCGAAGGTATCGCCTGCACGCGCCGACCGGCCATCGGCGGCAAGGTCATAGGCCTTGATTGCGCGCGGCAGGCCGGGCGCGTGGCTGGCGCCGCTGTCCGAGACATAGAGGATCGTCTCGTCGGGCGAGAAAGCCAGGCCGTTCGGCTGCACCATATCGGTGATAACGGCCGTCACCTCACCCGAAAGCTCGTCGAACCGGTAGACATGGGATCCGCCGATCTCCGCCCTGGCGATCTTGCCCTCGTAGTGGCTTTCGATGCCGTAGACCGGATCTGTGAACCAGATCGTCCCATCGGATTTGACCACCACGTCATTGGGCGAATTGAACCGCTTGCCTGCAACGGTTTCGACAAGCGTCTGCCAACGCCCGTCATGCTCGAGCCGGGAGATACGGCGCCCGCCATGCTCGCAAGCAACGACGCGGCCTTCGCGGTCGAGTGTATGGCCGTTCTGGTAGTTGCAAGGGGTTTCGAAGACACTGACCGAGCCGTCGCTTTCGTCGTAGCGCAACAACCGGTCGTTGGGGATGTCCGACCACAGCAAATGCTTTGCCGCGGGAACATAGACCGGCCCCTCGGCCCAGCGGCTGCCGGTCCACAGCCGTTCGAGCTTGGCATGCCCGATCGTCAGTTTTCGGAAGCGATCGTCCAGAATCTCGCAGTCGCTCATGCCATTATTCCCGGATGGGTTCGGCTGGTCACTTCGAGGCCTGCACTACGGTCTTGGTCCTGGCCCTGTGAGCGGCGCCGCGCTTGCGCTGGGCGTAGCCGGCAATGCCTATGGCGACGAGCAGCGTGACGCCGTTGAACAATGGCTCGACGAAGAACGAGCCGCCGAACTGCTGGATGCCGGAAATGCCGACGGCCAGGATGACGACGCCGGTCATCGTACCCCAAACATTGACACGCCCGGGCTTGATGGTTGTCGAGCCGAGAAAGGCGCCGACGAGAGCCGGCAGCAGATATTCCAGCCCGACGCTGGCTTGGCCAATGCGCAGCTTGGAGGCGAGCAGCACGCCAGTCAGCGCCGTCAGGAACCCCGACGAGATGAAGGCACCAATGACGAAGCGACGCACCGGAATGCCGTTCAGCGCCGCGGCCTTCGGATTGGCGCCGATGGCATAGACATAGCGGCCGATCGGCAGATATTCGAGGATGATCCACAGTGCCACGGCGATGCCAAGCACGTAGAGGCCGGTGATCGGCAGCCCGAACACCATCGTGCCGTTGAGCGCGTAGAAACCGTTGGGCAACACGCCGACAACCTGCCGTCCGCCAGTGTGCCAAAGCGCCAAGGAATAGAGAACGGTGCCGGTGCCGAGCGTGGCGATGAAGGAGTCGATGCGGGCGACTTCGACCAGCAGGCCGTTGAGGAAGCCGGTCGCGGCGCCGAGAAGCAGCACGATCATCACTGCCAGCGGCCACGGAATGCCGAGCATAGTCTGCAAGCTGATGGCCAGGATGTGCCACAGCACAATTCCGTAGCCGACGGTGAGGTCAATTCGGCCCGATGCCATCGGGATCATCGCCGCCAGCGACAACAGCGCGATGATCGCCTTGTCGGAGACGATCGAGCGCAGGTTAAGCAGCGTCGGGAACGTGTTCGGCAGCAGGATCGAAAACAACAGGATCAGCAACACCGTCAGGATGACCAGCCCGTAGACCGGCAGCAGCCGGACGACCTTCTGCCCCATGGACATATCAGCCATCTCGCCGCGGGTCGGTTCGAGTGCGCTGGATTCGATCGATTGCATGAGTTCGCTCCCAGAAAGATCAGGCGGCTTCGGAAGCCGATGCCGCGGTGATCACGGCGGATGTGGTGAGGTCTTTGCCAGTGAGTTCGCGAACGATCTGCCCACGCGAAAACACCAAAGCGCGATGGCAGATGTGGGCGATCTCCTCGAAATCGGTCGACACCACGACGACGGCGAGGCCGGCTTCAAGCGCGCGTCCGATCAGCCGGTAGATCTCGGCCTTGGCGCCGACATCGACGCCGGCGGTCGGGTCTTCGGCGATCAGCAGTTTTCGGTCGGTGTGCAGCCAACGGCCGACAATCACCTTCTGCTGGTTGCCGCCTGACAGTGCCTCGATCGGCAGATTCGGGTCGTTGGGGCGCAGCCCGACCGACCCGCCAATCGCCTGCGCCAGCGCAGCCTCTTTATGAGGCGCGAGGAAGGAAAACAGGCCGCGCTTGCCGGCGCCGGGATTGAGGAAACTGTTCTCGCGGATCGACAAGGATCCAGCGATTGACTCTTCGGTCCTGTCGCGCGCGATCAGGCCGATGCCGGACGACATCGCCGCGATCGGGCTGGACAGGTCCGGCACAGCCCCGCGGATCGTCACCGTGCCGGAAAAGGCCTGGCAGCCAAACAGCGCCCGGCCAACCAGTTCCTGCCCGGCGCCGCGCAGGCCGACCAGGCCGAGCAACTCACCCTTGCGCACGTCGAAAGACACCGGGCCGGCACCGGCGCAGACTAGGTCGCGCACGGCGCAGATCGTCTCGCCGGCCTGCGTTTGAGCCTTGCTGAAAACCTGGCTGACCGGACGGCCGACGATCAGCTCGACCAGTTCGTCCGGTTTTGTGTCGGCGACCTTCTTCTCGTCCACCAGCCTGCCGTCGCGCAGCACGGCGACGCGATCGGCGATGCGGAAAATTTCATCCAGGCGATGCGAGACATAGATCATGCCGACGCCGCGCTGCTTGAGCGGACGGATGGCGTCGAACAGCCGCTCGACCTCGTCGGCGGGAAGGCTGGCGGTCGGCTCGTCGAGCACCAGCACATCGGCCTCGGTAGCCAAGGCGCGAGCGATGGCGACCAGCGATTTTTCGGTGCGCGTCAGATCCTGGACCCGCGTCGTCGGGTCGAAATCGCAGCCGACGAGCTTCAGCGCCTCATGTGCCCTCGCCTCGGTCGATCGCCAGTCGATCAGGCCAGAGCGAAGCGAAAAGCCTTGGGCGAGGCCGACATTTTCTCCAACCGTCATCCATTCGATAAGACCGAGATCCTGGTGAATGAAGGCGACGGACTGGCGCTGGTTCGGCCGCGGCGGGCGATGGTGGTAGGGCTCGCCGCGAAACAGGATTTGGCCGCCATCCGGCCGGTAGATACCGGCGAGCGTCTTGATCAGCGTCGACTTGCCGGCGCCATTCTCGCCAAGCAGTGCCAGGATCTCGCCCTTGTGCAGATCGAGCGACACGTCAGAGAGCGCGCGGGTGCCGCCGAACTCCTTGGTGATCGACTTGAACTCGATCAGTTTTTCCTCAGTCAAAAGCGTTCCTCCCGAGATCGCCAAATGATGTTATCGATAACATTTCTGAGCGTCAAGCGACAAATCTGGGCTCGCCGCTTAGCTGGTCTTGCCGTCGAGCAGGCGCATCATCTCAGCCGAATCCCTTGGCCCCAGTCCAGCCGCGCAGAGCAGGCGGTGGATCTCGACCACCTGCCCGGTCATCGGCATCGGCGTCTTGGTTTTCAGCGCGAAGGCCTGCAGCGAATCCAGATCCTTCAGCATATTGTCGATGCGGCCGGTCGGCGAAAAATCGCGGGCAGCGAATTTTGCCATGAACTCCTGCATGATGCTGGAATCAGCCCGCCCGCCCTTGAGTGCCGCGGGAATTGCCTTCGGGTCTACGCCGCCGGCTTCGGCAAGCTTCACGGCTTCGGCGACAGCCTGGAACAGTACGGCGCAGAACAGCTGGTTGATCAGCTTGGTCGTCTGCCCTGCCCCACTCGGGCCCATGAGAGTGTAGTTGGTGCAGAGGTGCCGCATCACCGTGCGCGCCTGTTCGAAGTCTTCAGTCTCGCCACCCGCCATGACGGTCAGCCTGCCGGCCAGCGCGCCGGGAACGCCGCCCGAAAGCGGACAATCGAGCCATTTCATGCCGGTCTCGGCAGAGAGCTTCCTAGCCATCTCAGCGGTGTCGGCCGGGTCGATCGACGACATGTCGATCAGCAGCTTGTCGGGCGATGCCGCAGTCGCGACACCGGCATCGCCGAACACCACCGAACGCACGATATCGGCATGGTTGAGACTGAGAATGACGAAGTCGTTCGCTCGCGTTGCCTCGGCGACCGACGCGGCGGCAGCCGCACCCTTTGCAGTCAGCGCTGCAACCTTGACCTTGTCCAGATCGAACACCGTCACGGCTAGCCCAGTCTCGATCAGGCGGGTGGCGATCGCTGACCCCATGATGCCGGCGCCGACAACGGCGACTTTTGTTGGTTGCGTCATTTCAACGTGCCTCTTTCCTTCATCCTGGCAGGGTCGACCCCAAGTGCACCCAGGCCCTGCAACACTCTATCGGCAATCGTGTCGACAGGCGCGTCGATGTCCACTGTGACCACCAGCGGTTCGTCGCCTGGATGCTCCAGTGTGGCGAACTGGCTGTCGAGCAGCGCCGGTGGAAAGAAGTGGCCGCGGCGCTCGGCGAGCCTGGCTTGCAGCAGCGAGCGCGACCCCTCCAGGAATACGAAAAACAGCGACTCGCCCGCCGCATCGCGAAGCCTGTCGCGATAGGATTTCTTCAACGCGGAACAGCTGACGACTAGCCCGCGACCCTCCTCACGAGCCTGGCGCAAGGCTGCGCCGACCAGATCCAGCCAAGGCCAGCGATCGCCGTCTGCAAGCGGTATGCCCGCCGACATCTTTTCGACATTGCTGCGCGGATGCAGCGTATCGCCTTCAACGAAGGCAAGGCCAAGCCGTGCGGCGATCTCGACGCCAACTTTGGTCTTGCCGCAGCCGCTGACACCCATCACGACGATGAGCGCGGGTTCAAAGGCAGGTCGTGATGCCACCGTCGACATAGAGCGTGTGTCCATTGACAAAGGATGAGGCCGGTCCAGCCAGAAACACCGCCGCGCCGACAAGTTCGCCGACGTCGCCCCAGCGACCAGCCGGTGTGCGGTTAGTCAGCCACGCCGAAAATTCGGGATTGTCGACAAGCGCCTGGTTGAGCGGCGTCTTGAAGTAACCCGGCGCGATGGAATTGATCTGCAAGCCATGCTTCGCCCAATCGGCACACATGCCGCGCGTCAGGTTGCGCACCGCGCCTTTCGTGGCCGTATAGGGCGCGATGTTCGTCCGTGCCAGTTCGCTTTGCACCGACGCGATGTTGATGATCTTGCCGCGCCGCCGCGGGATCATGTTCCGCGCCACCGCTTGTCCCACGAAGAACACGCTGGAGATGTTGGTGCGCAAGAGTTCCTCCCATTTGTCAGCGGGGAAATCCTCGAGCGGCATTCGGAACTGCATGCCGGCATTGTTGATAAGGATATCGATGGCGCCGATCGTCGCCTCGATCTCCGCGACGCCGTTCGCCACCGCTGCATGATCGGTGACGTCGAAGACGGCGCTATGGACCTTGTGTCCCTTCGCTGTCAGTGCATCCGCGGCCGTTTTTATTTTTTCGGCGCTGCGCCCGTTGAGCACGATTTCGGCGCCGTGCTGCGCCAACCCCTCGGCCAGCGCCAGGCCGATCCCCTGTCCCGAGCCTGTGACCAGCGCCCGCATGCCGGTCAAATCAAACAACGAACTGCCCAAACGCTCCTCCTGAGCAATGTTTCCTGAAGCGGCCGCGATTTCCAACCTACCTGCCGCCAGTCCCTATTGACATGAATGTTATCGATAACATAGTCAATTGGAAAAATGCACAGGAGATGACGCCGTGACCGACATTTTGATGACAGGTCCCTATCCGGATTGGGACATGGGAGATCTTGAAGCGAAATATCGCGTCCACAAGCTTTGGCAGTCCGAGGACAAGGACGCGCTGCTCTCAAGCCACGCCGGCGCGATCCGCGCCATAGCTACGCGTGGCGAGCTTGGCGCAAGTGCTGCGCTGATGGCGAAGCTGCCGCAGCTTGAAATCGTTTCCTGCTACGGCGTGGGCACCGACGCCATCGACCTTGCCTATGCCCGGGCGAACGGCATTCGTGTCACCAATACACCTGATGTTCTAACCGAGGACGTAGCCGATATCGGCATCGGGCTGCTGCTCGCCGTGGCGCGAAAAATCCCGCAGGCCGACGCCTACGTACGCGATGGAAGCTGGCGCAAGGGCAATATGGGGCTGGTCACGCGTGTCTGTGGAAAAAGGCTGGGCATTGTCGGCATGGGCCGCGTCGGTGCGGCGGTGGCGAAGCGCGCCGCTGCATTCGACTGCACGATTTCTTATTTCGACAACCGCAAGCGCGACGATCTTCCCTATACGTTCGTCGGCGATCTGCTCGAACTGGCGAGCGATAGCGAATTTCTAATCGTAACGCTCGCCGGCGGCGAAAGCACGAAACACATGATTAATGCGTCGATCCTGGCAGCGCTCGGAGCAGACGGTATCGTCATAAACATTTCGCGCGGCAGCACGATCGACGAGACCGCGTTGCTCGCGGCCCTGGAATCCAGTGCCATAAAGGGTGCCGGGCTCGACGTGTTCTGGAACGAGCCAACCATCGACGAGCGCTTCCTGAAGCTTACCAACGTCGTGCTGCAACCGCACCACGCCAGCGGCACGGTGGAGACCCGCAAGGCCATGGGTCAGCTCGTTCGCGATAATCTCGCGGCCCATTTCGGCGGACAGACCTTGCTGACACCGGTCGTCTGAGAAAGGATCACATCATGAAGTCGATCGTCATCCACGCCGCAAAAGACCTGCGGATCGAGGAGACCGATCCGGGCTCCCCTGGCGCCGGCCAGGTCGAGATTGCGATCGAAGCTGGCGGCATCTGCGGCTCGGACCTGCATTACTACAATCACGGCGGTTTTGGCGCGATCCGCCTGCGCGAACCGATGATCCTCGGCCACGAGGTCGCCGGCACGGTGAGGGCCATCGGCGGTGGCGTTTCCGCGCTGGCCATCGGCGACCGCGTCGCGATCTCGCCTAGCCGACCCTGCAATGCCTGTCGCTACTGCCTGCAAGGCATGCAGAACCAATGCCTCGACATGCGCTTCTATGGCAGCGCCATGCCGATGCCGCACATCCAGGGCGCCTTCCGCCAGCGCCTGGTCGCCGAGGCGTGGCAGTGCCACAGAATAGCCGACCACATCTCCGTCAACGAAGCCGCGTTTGCGGAGCCCTTCGCGGTTACCCTGCATGCCATGAACCGCGCCGGCTCGATGCTCGGCAAGCGGGTTCTGGTCACCGGCTGCGGGCCGATCGGCGCGCTTTGCATCCTCGCCGCACGAGCCCACGGTGCGCGCGAAATCGTCGCCACTGATGTCATGGAGGGCGTGCTGGCGAAGGCCCTGGAGATCGGCGCCGATCGCACCATCAACGTCGCGACAAACAGCGAAAAGCTCGCCGCCTACAATGTCGACAAGGGTAGTTTCGACATGATGTTCGAGGCCTCCGGCAATGAACGCGCGGTGCGTGCTGGGCTTGATGTCCTGAAGCCGCGCGGCGTGCTCGTGCAGCTCGGGCTCGGCGGCGATCTGTCGATCCCGCAGAACCTCATCGTCGCGAAAGAGATCGAGATGCGGGGCACTTTCCGTTTCCACGAGGAGTTTGCGCTCGCCGTCGACCTGATCAATCGCCGCCGGGTGGACGTCAAACCGCTACTGACGGGCATCTATCCTCTCGACGAGGCGGTCGCGGCTTTCGACATCGCCGGTGACCGAAACAAATCCATGAAGGTTCAGATCGCGTTCTGAAGATCCTTCGGTTGCGCTGGAGGCACATCGCCTTAAATCACGTCGGCGCCAACCGCCGCCAGCGCAGCGTGTGCCACATCGAAATCCTGCTCGCCGGTTCCCGAACCGACGCCGATGCCGCCCGCAAGGCGTCCGCCGAAGCGGATCGGCAAGCCCCCAGGCAAATTGGTCACGCCGCCCTGCGAAGCGATACCGGCTGAGAGCGCCGCTTCGAACGCCATGCCGCCAGTAGCGGCGTTTATTGACGCTGCGGTGCGCGCCTTCGCCTGCGCCGTACGCATGCTGAGGAACCGCGCGCCATCCATGCGCAGGCTGGCGAGGACTTCGCCGCTCGCATCGACAACCACGAGACATTGCGGCACGCCCATCGTGACGGCGCGCGCTGCTCCGGCTGCAACGGCTTTCAAAGCACCGTCATGCGTGAGGGTGATGGTCTCGCGAAACATCGCTATTGGGCTGCCCTTCGCTGCGTTTGAATCCATGCAGGAACTCAGGTGCTTTCGCGCTCGACGACGCGATAGCCGGTGAGCACGATTTCTTGGCCGTGTCGTTTCTCGTCGCCTCGGATCACCTGGATCAATCTGCGAGCGGCCTGTTGCCCGATCCCGTAGCAGTCGACATTCACGGTGGTGATGCCGGGATGGCAAAAGGCGGCTACCTCGTAGTCGCCGAAGCCGGCAATGGCGATGTCCTGCGGGATCCGCATGCCCCGGCGCTTGCATTCCATCAGTGCGCCGAAGGCCGAAAGGTCCGAAACGCAGAGTACGGCTTGCGTGTCCGGCCAACGCTCCAGCATGCTGACGACGGCCTGGCCGCCCTGCTCGATGGATATCGGCGGCACGCCAAAGGAAACGAGGCGCCCGGTCGGCAGGCCGAGCTCCTCAATGGCTCTGACAAAGCCTTCGCGCCGCTGGCTGCCGCGCGTGTCGCGCGAGGTCGTGCCACCGATGTAACCGAATTTTCGGTAACCCTTCCTGGCGAGCGTCTTGACGAGAAGCCCCATCGCCTCCTCGTTGGAGAAACCAACCACTTGATCGATCGGCTTTACCGGCAACTCCCAGGTTTCGACTACTGGAATGCCGGCGCTTTTCAAAAGGCGGCGGGCGCGATCCGTGTGAGCGCCGCCGGTCAGGATGATGCCTTCCGGCCGTCGGCGGAGCATCGCTTCGATCAGCTTTTCCTCCTTCTCGACCGTATAGTCGGTGTAGCCGAGCAGAAGCTGGAGCCCCGTGCTCTCCAGTTCATCCGTAATGCCGCGCGCCGTGTCGGCGAAGTTGGAGTTGTTGAGTGACGGAACCATCGCGGCAACAAATCCAGTCTTGCGCGAGGAAAGGCTGCCGGCCGACTGGTCAAGCACATAGCCGAGGTCGTTGACCGCGACCATGATCTTTTCCCGCGTCGCCTTGGAAACGCGACCGCCTTCCTTCAGGGCCCGCGAAACCGTCATGGTCGACACACCCGCCCGCAGCGCCACGTCGACCATCGTCGGAGCGTAGCTCTCGCTCGGTTTCGATGAGGCTGCCTTGGCCATCAGCGCTCTCTACCGGCCGGCCACGCCGGCCTGACAGAGGTAAGCGCCAGACACTCAGTCACGGGGTTTGTCTGGCGTCCGGCCGCGTTCATCACCACCTCTCAGAATCGGATCGACTTCGATATGTTATCGATATCACCGAGAGCTGGCAACAACCAGGTCGTGTCCGCCTTGGGTTTCGGTCTCTGGAGATTTCCCTCCCAATATTCCAGACTGCCCTTTCCACTCGCCTTAGGCACAGCTTTGCGCCACAATCTCGGCCAGACCGGCTCGCGGCTTCCTGAAAGCAGACCTACCGGCGATGCCGCTGGAGCTCGGACCCCCATGGAAACCTACCGCCCGCGCCGCTCGGTGCTTTATATCCCGGCCTCCAACGACAGGGCGCTGGCCAAGATCGCGCAGCTGTCCTGCGACGCCATCATCATCGACCTGGAGGACGCAGTCGCTCCAGCCGACAAGATCGCCGCTCGCGGGAAATTGGCCGCGATTTTCGCCGGCCATGCCGACAGGCGTTGCGAGATGATCGTGCGCATCAATGCGGTGGCCAGCGAGTGGGGCGCCGACGACCTGCTGGCCGCCGCAAGCTGCGAGCCCGACGGCATTCTGCTGCCCAAGGTCGATACGCCGCGCGACCTGCTCGAGGCCGGCGATGTGCTCGATGACAACTTCGCCCCCGACAGCGTGAAACTATGGGCCATGATCGAAACGCCCAAGGCCATGCTCAACATCGGCACCATTGCCGAACTTGGCCGCGATCCCGCCGCTCGGCTGGCTTGTTTCGTTGCCGGAACGAACGATCTGGTCAAGGACACCGGCGTGCTGGCGACGCCGGACCGGCGCTACCTCGTGCCATGGCTGATGCATATGGTGCTGGCCGCGCGGGCCGGCGGCATCGACATGATCGACGGCGTTTCCAACGATTTTCGCGATCTCGACGCTTTTGCCCGTGAGTGCACGGAGTCGGCGGCCATGGGATTCGACGGCAAGAGCATCATCCATCCGGCCCAGATCGAAGCCGCGAACCGCGCCTTCGCGCCGTCCAAGGAAGCGGTGGCGGAGGCGCGCCTGATCAAAGATACCTTCGCCCTTGCCGAGAATGCCGGCAAAAGCGTGATTGCGCTGAACGGCAAGATGGTCGAGCGGCTGCACCTGGCGCAGGCCGAAAAACTGCTGGCAAAGGCGGCCGCCACCGGCGCATGATATCGGGCTTGCGGGCCGTGGTACTCACGACAGGACTGAAAAATGAAGCTCTACCGCTTTCTGACTGGCCCGGACGATGCCAGCTTCTGCCACAAGGTGACGGCCGCCCTGAACAAGGGCTGGCACCTGTTCGGCTCGCCGACCTATGCCTACGACAAGAAAGCCAAGACGATGTGCTGCGGCCAGGCAGTGGTCAAGGATATCGACGGGCAGGAATACGGGCCGGACACCAAGCTCAGCGACTGGTAATCGGCGCTCGCATCCACAGCCACCCGGCCAGCCAGGCGATCGCTGCCGCAAGCGTCATCAAGCCCAGGTCAAGCGCCAACTCCGGCACCAACGCCCGGAGCGCGATAGGCACCGCGCCAATGATATAGAGGGCGAGTGGAATGCGCGGCACGCCTCTTGCAACGACAAGAGAGGTTACAAACGCGAGCGTCCCGAGCAGAAAAAGAACTGAACTGACGACCAGAGCCAGTCCGAGAGGACCGGCGCGCAGCTCGATGATGGTCGCCAGAGAAAGTTTCGAAAATACGAGATTGATCACCACTTCCACACCTACCAAACTTGCCAATGCAACGAAGTTGATAACGAACGCGATGGTACCGAACAGGCCCGCGCGCCGGCCAAACGCAAGAAACAGGCCTACGACAAGACCAAGCGCCAATATCTCGGCGACTGGCGCGAGAAGTTGCGTCAGATCGGTGGTCGCGATGAGCGCGCTGCGTTTGGCCGCGTTGACCAGAAGAATAAGCGCGCTTCCCACCCCGGCGACGGAGGCAAGCCGATAAAGCTTGGCGCTGGGCGCAGCCGCCCTCGACTGGACAGTCGCGGAATTCTCCTCGTGCTCGGGTTCTTCGGCTGGCCTCTGAAGCGCAATGAGCGATTGCGGACGGCGAGGTTCGGCGGTTCTGGCGAGCATGTTCGTCTCCTCAGGGAAAACGGCAGCCGCGAAGACCGCAGGCCTGTTCCGATCCCATTTGTAATCACTGATTACATGCTCTTGCCTGCGTTGTAAACGCCGATTACATTAATCGCGGATCGTGCTACGACGCGTGAAGTAGCTCTACGGAACGAAGGAAAAGAGATGGCAAAAGCCAAGACGCCTCGCCGCACCAGCTACCACCATGGCAATTTGCGGGACGCGCTGATCGATGCTGCAATTCAACTTGTCGAGGAAGGCGGCCCCGACAATGTGAGCGTGCGCGAAGCCGCAAAGCGGGCCGGCGTTTCCCCCGGCGCGCCCTTCCGGCATTTTCAATCGAAAACAGCGCTGCTGACCGCGGTAGCCGAACTGGCCATGAGCCGGCTGACAGAGGCCGTGGCCGATGCACTTTCAGAAGTCGACAGCGCAGATCCCATCGTGGCCTTCGAAGCAATCGGACAAGGCTATCTGGAATGGGCGATCGCCAATCCCACGCATTTCCAGGTCATCAGTTCCCGAACGCTGATTGATTTCGACGGGTCGGACAGTCTTCGCGGACAGAATGAGGCCATTCGCCGGAAGATGATCGACCTGCTGACCCAAGCACAACAACAGGGTAAGCTGGCTGCGAACGCAGACTTCGATCATCTGGTTCTTGCCGCTCGTGCATTTGTCTATGGCTTGGCACGAATGGTGGTTGATGGTCATTTTTCGCAGTGGCATCCGTCCGAGCCGCCATCGCTCGCCCTGCGGAAGGCGCTGCATCTTTTCATCAGCCGGATGACCAACCTCTCTGAAGCGAAATCTTAGAAGCCTTTGCCGCCGCTGAGTTCTGGATCGACTTGAGTGGAGTGGACATTTCACGCGGCTAGGAACCAGTTACTCGGCCGCCTCTTCGATCTTCTCCATGTCGTCATCGGACAGTCCAAAATGATGGCCGATCTCGTGAATCAGCACGTGGGTGACGATGTCGCCCAGCGTCTCTTCGTTCTCGGACCAGTAGTCGAGGATGGCGCGGCGGTAGAGCGTGATGCGGTTCGGGCCTTCGCCGGTCTGCGGATTCCAGCGCTCGGCGATGCCGCGTCCTTCGAACAGGCCGAGCAGGTCGAAGGGCGTTTCCAGCGACAGATCGTCCATGATCTCGTCGGTCGGGAACTCGGCGATCTGGATGACGATCTCGCCGGTCAGCTTGCGAAAATCCTCCGGCAGATGGGCATAGGCCTCCAGCGCGAGGAACTCCATTTCGTCCATGGAGGGCGAGAGTTCGTCGTGCCAGGTGCGGGTCTTGTAGATGCGGGCCATGCTTTGTCCTTTGATCCGGGCATATAGGCTTTCGCACCGGAATCGGCAAATGAACGGGCTGATGCGCCTGCACCATCAGGTGGAGAGGAATAAATTCCCCATGACTCCGCTTGACTCTTCCGGCACCCTCTGGAATCTATAGGGAACATAACAGGAACAATTGTGAGTGGAAGCTGACCGTCATGGCGATGACCGCCGTGGCGCGGGAAACTGTTTTTGCCCTGCGCCGCCAGATCGCGAAAATCGAGGGAACGCTGCCCGAGCGCCTGCAGGCGCCGGCCGCAGCGACCCTTGATGCTGACGTCAACACGGATGTCGCATCCAATACCGACCTCACAATCGTCCGGCGCGGCATTGCCGCGGCTTTGCCCGATGCGTACCTGCCCACCGGTGTCGAGCGTCTCGATGCTGCCCTGAGTGGCGGCCTGCCGAAGGCAGCCCTGAGCGAAATCCATGGCACGCAAACCCGCGATGCCGGGGCCGTCGCCGGCTTCGCCCTGTCGCTCACCAGCCTGATCCTCAAGCAGGCGCAAGGGCTGCCGGTGCTGTGGATCGGCACATCGGAAATTTTCCGCGAGGCGGGCTTTCCCTATGCCAGGGGGCTTCACGCCTCGTTCGGCATCGAGCCGGAACAATTGCTGTTTTCCGAGGCGCCAAAACTCGTCGATGCGCTGTGGGTCGCCGAGGAGGCGGCCCGGATGACGGCGCTCGCCGCCGTCATCCTCGAAATTCGCGGCAATCCGCAGCGGCTGGACCTGACCGCGACGCGCCGGCTGCATGCGCGGGCGCAAGGTGCCGGCCGGCCGGTGTTCCTGCTGCGGCAGGCGGCAGAGCCCGAACCGACGGCGGCCCCCATCCGCCTCATCGTCGCGGCGGCGCCGGCAACGCCGCGTGACACCATTGCCGGGCCGCTCGCCGGCTCGATCGGCCACCCGGCCTTCACCCTCACCATCGGCAAGAGCCGCACGGCCCTGCCTGGACAATTCACACTGGAGTGGAACCCCGATGAACGCGCATTCGACGAAAAAGCGGGCGACGAAAGAGCGGGCGACGATAGAAGGGGCGAAGAGAGAGGCCGGGCAAAGAATCCTGTCCCTCTGGTTTCCCTATCTGGCAGTGGAACGGATCCTGCGTCAGCGTCTGGGGCGGTCCTGGCGTTCCCGGCCGTCGGATCACCTGCCGCCATCTCGCCCACCGCTCGTGATCAGCCATCGCGACCGCAACGCGCAACGCATCTCGGCCCTCGACGAGCGGGCTGAGGCGCTGCACCTGAAGCGCGACATGGGCATTGCCGATGCGCGCGCCATGCATCCGTCGATCGACATCGTCGAGGCCGATCCGGAGGCCGACCGCCGCCTGCTCGAAGGCCTTGCCGACTGGTGCGACCGCTACACCCCGCTGGTGGCGCTGGACGGGGCGGACGGCCTGTTTCTCGACGTCACCGGCTGCACCCATCTGTTCGGCGGCGAACGCGCCATGCTGGACGACATCCTGTCGCGCTTCTTCCATCAGGGGTTTGACGTTCGCGCCGGGCTTGCCGCGACACCGGGGGCGGCCTGGGCGGCGGCACGGTTTGCCGGTGACCGCATCGTCGATGGCGGCGAGGAGGAAGCGCTGCTCGCACCCCTGCCGCTGGCCGCGCTGCGCATCGAGCCGGCGACCCGCGCCAGCCTGGAAAGCGTTGGCCTGCGCACGGCGGGCGCCGTCATGGCGGCACCGCGCGCGCCGCTCGCCCGCCGCTTCGGCGCCTTGCTGCTTTTGCGCCTCGACCAGGCGCTTGGCCGTCTCGACGAGGCGGTGTCGCCGCGCCTTCCCGTCGCGCCGCTTTCGGTCGAACGCCATCTCGCCGAGCCCGTCACCCTGACCGAGGACATCGAACGTCTGGTGGGCATGCTGGCGACGACCTTGAAGACCGACCTCGAGCGCCGCGGCGAGGGCGCCAGGGCGCTGGCGCTGCTGCTCTTTCGCGTCGACGGCGCCGTCAGCCGCATCGCCATCGGCACCTCGCGGCCGATGCGCGAGCCCCGGCTGATCCAGAAATTGTTCCACGAGCGGCTGGCGGCGCTCGAACAGGATATCGATGCCGGCTATGGCTTCGATCTGGTGCGGCTTTCGGTGCTGACATCAGCCGCTTTCGACATGCAGCAGGCCGACCTTGCCGGCGAGGTGATCGACGACGGCGCCGATATCGCGCTGTTTGCCGACCGCATCCGCGCCCGGCTCGGCGATGGCGCGGTCCTGCAGCCGGTTGCCGTCGAAAGCCATCTGCCGGAGCGCGCCGTCGCCACGATCCCCTTCACCGAAGCGCCGCGCCGGACCACGCCGCCGAAGAGGCCGGACAGGCTGCAGGCGCCGAAAACCATCTTCCCGCCGGAACGGCCGATCCGGCTGTTCCGCTCGCCCGAACCCATCGATGTGCCGGCCACCGAAATGCCGGAGGGACCGCCGCTGAACTTCCGCTGGCGGCGCGCGCTCTACCGGGTGACGCGGGCCGAGGGGCCGGAGCGCATCGCCGCGGAATGGTGGCGCGAGACGCCAGGCGACGAAGCGGCATCGACACGCGACTATTTCCGCATCGAGGATGCCGACGGCCGCCGCTACTGGCTCTACCGGCAAGGCCTTTACGGCGGCGCTTCGCAGGTCCCGCCGCGCTGGTTCCTGCATGGTGTCTTCGCATGAACGCGCTGACCGTCATTCCCTATGCCGAGTTCGGCATCCAGTCGAATTTCTCCTTCCTGCGCGGCGCTTCCAAGCCGGAGGAACTGGTGGTCGCCGCCAAGCTTTTGGGCTTTTCCGCGATCGGGCTTGCCGACCGCAACACGGTGGCTGGCGTGGTGCGCGCCTGGCAGCAGGCCAAAGTGGAAAAGCTTTCCTACCACCCCGGCTGCCGGCTGGTTTTTGGCGACGGCACGCCGGATATTCTCGCCTATCCCAGGGACCGCAAGGGCTGGGGTCATCTCTGCCGCATGCTCACCCAAGCCAACCTGCGCGATGAAAACGAAAAGGGCGCCACCCTTCTCCAGCGCAGCGACCTGCTCGAATGGGGCGATCTGATGTCGCTGGCGGTCCTGCCCGATCTGACGGCGGGGGCGCAAGACCGTCTCGCCTTGCTTCGTGATCTCAAGCATCGTTTCGGCCGGAACCTGCGGCTTGGCGTTTCGCCCGACTATGCCGGCAATGACCGTTTCCGGATCGAGCAGGCAGCGGCGTTTGCCGAGAGCGCCGGCATCCCGCTGATGGCGACCAACGACGTTCTCTACCACACGGCCGAACGGCGCCCGCTGCAGGACGTGCTGACCGCGATCCGCCTCAACACACCCGTCTCCGAGGTCGGGCTGCAACTGGCCGCCAATGCCGAACGCCACCTGAAGCCGCCAATGGAGATGGCGCGCCTGTTCCGCAGGCATCCGCAGGCACTGGCCGAAACCTTGCGCTTTGCGCAGGAGCTGACTTTTTCGCTGAGCGATCTCCAGTACAACTACCCCGACGAACCGACGGAATCGGGTCTCGGGCCGCAGGCCGAGCTGGAACGGCTGGCGCGGGAGGGGGCTGCCGAGCGTTATCCTGCAGGTGTGCCCGCTTCGGTGACCAAGCGCATCGCGGAAGAACTCGCTCTGATCGAGCGCCTCAACTACGCCCGCTATTTCCTGACCGTCTACGACATCGTCAAGTTTGCCCGCAGCCAGGACATTCTCTGCCAGGGACGCGGCTCGGCCGCCAATTCGATCGTCTGCTTCTGCATCGGCATCACAGAAGTCGGGCCGGACAGGATCGACACGCTTTTCGAGCGCTTCATCTCCGAGGAGAGGAACGAGCCGCCGGATATCGACGTCGATTTCGAGCATGAGCGACGCGAAGAGGTCATGCAGTACATCTATACGAAGTATAGCACCAAGCGCACGGCATTGGCCGCCGCCGTCATCAGCTACCGCGGCCGTTCGGCGCTGCGCGAAGTGTCCAAGGCGATGGGCCTGTCGGAGGATGTCAGGGCGTCCCTGTCCGGCTCGATCTGGGGCTGGTCGACCTCGGAACTCGGCGAAAAGGAAGCCCGCGCCGGCGGGCTCGATCGCGCCGATCCGGTGTCGCGGCATGTGTTGGAACGCGCCAACGAGATCATGGGATTTCCCCGCCATTTGTCGCAGCATGTCGGCGGCTTCGTCATCACCAGGGACCGGCTCGACGAGATCGTGCCCATCGTCAAGACGGCGATGGACGAGCGCAAGATGGTCGAATGGGACAAGGACGATCTCGACGCGGTGAAGATCCTGAAAGTGGACGTGCTGGCGCTCGGCATGCTGACCTGCCTGAAGCGCGCCTTCACCTTGCTGGAGGAGCACTATCCCAATGCACGGGATAAATATGGCCGGCCCTATGTGCTGGCCACGCTGCCGCCCGAGGACAGGAATGTCTACGACATGATCTGCCGCGCCGACACGCTCGGCGTCTTCCAGATTGAATCCCGTGCCCAGATGTCGATGCTGCCGCGCCTCAGACCGCGCGAATTCTATGATCTCGTCATCGAGGTGGCGATCGTGCGGCCCGGGCCGATCCAGGGCGACATGGTCCACCCCTATTTGCGCCGCCGACAGGGCAAGGAGAAGGCCGAGTATCAGAAGGCGGAATTGAAGGAGATTCTCGGCAAGACGCTGGGCGTACCGCTGTTCCAGGAACAGGCGATGAAAATCGCCATAGTCGCCGGCGGTTTCCGGCCGGGCGAGGCCGATGAACTGCGCCGCGCCATGGCCACCTTCAAACGCACCGGCACGATCGGCAATTATCGCCGGCGCATGATCGACGGCATGGTTGACAAGGGATACACCAAGGACTTCGCCGAGCGCTGCTTCAAGCAGATCGAGGGCTTTGGCGAATACGGCTTTCCCGAAAGCCACGCCGCCTCCTTCGCGCTGCTGGTCTATGCCTCCTGCTGGTTCAAGACCTTCTATCCCGACGTGTTCTGCGCCGCGATCCTGAATTCGCAGCCGATGGGATTTTACCAGCCGGCCCAGCTGGTGCGCGACGCCCGCGACCATGGCGTCGACATCCGCGACGTCGACGTCAATTTCTCGGTCTGGGACTGCACGCTGGAGAAAGCGCCTTTCGATCCGGCCCGCATTCTCGCGCGCCATGCCGAGATGCGCGGCGTCATCGAGACGGATCATGCGCTGCGGCTCGGATTCCGCCAGATCAAAGGCCTTTCCAAGGAGCGCATGGAGCTGTTCGTCGACCGGCGCGGCGACAGTTACGTGTCCGTCAGGGACGTCTGGCTGCGCTCCGGCTTGGATGTCGGCGAGATCGAGAAGCTGGCGCAGGCCGACGCCTTCCGTTCGCTTGGCCTCGATCGTCGTGAAGCCTTGTGGGCGGTGCGGGCGCTCGACGGCAAGAGCGCCGCCGAAAGGCTGCCGCTGTTCGATCAGCCGGCACTCCGCCTGCGCGACCTGGAGCCCGAGACGACGCTGCCGAGAATGCCGCTCGGCGAGCATGTCATCCACGACTACCGCTCGCTCGGCCTGTCGCTGAAGGCGCATCCGGTCGCCTTCCTGCGCGAACGCCTCGACCGCGCCGGCGTCACGCCCAATGCGAACCTGCCTTCCGTACGCGACGGCCGGCGTGTCTCCGTTGCCGGCCTCGTGCTGGTGCGGCAGCGCCCCGGCAAGGGCAATGCGATCTTCCTGACGCTCGAAGACGACAAGGCCGTCGCCAACATCATTTTCTGGCAAAGAACCTTCGACCGCTACCGGCCGATTGTGATGGGCGCGCGGTTCATTCGGGTCACCGGGAAATTGCAGTCGGAATCGGGTGTGGTCCACATCGTCGCAGAAAAGGTCGAGGACCTGACGCCTTGGCTAACCGTGCTTCTGGAGAAAGTCAGCGAAGTTGGACCGGCACGCCCCGCCTGGAAGGATCCGGATCGCAACGGTCGACCCGCGATACAAAACGCGCCGATGCGGCAGGACATCGCGATGCTGTCGGAAGAGGCCGAAAAGGTCATGCCTAAGGGGCGGAATTTTCAGTAGGGCTGCGACCGCGCGCTTTCGTCATCAGAAGAAGCGTTGGCGATCCTTCGCGCCCCCCTCTGCCCTGCCGGGCATCTCCCCCACGAGGGGGGAGATCGGCAGCTTCGCCGTCCGGACTCTCTTTCAACGTTGGAGATTGGCGAAAGCGGGGACGACAGCCAATCTCCCTCCTTGTGGGGGAGATGTCCGGCAGGACAGAGGGGGCGCTCTCCCGCCAGCCTTCGGCAAATTGGCGGGTACAAGAAGGTAGAATTCAGCCCGGCCCACCCAGGCGCGGCGGCGGCGGGGCGAGCACATCCTCCACGGAGAGCGTCCGCGCCTCCGAGGGCAGCATGATCGGAATGCCGTCACGCACCGGATAAGCGAGCTTGGCGACCCGCGAGACCAGCTCACCACGCTCCGGATCCCAGGTCAGCGGCCCCTTGGTCAGCGGGCAGGCCAGCAGCTCCAGCAGCTTGGGGTCGACATTGACCTTCTTCCCGTCACGTCCAACCGCCGCCATAAGATTCTCTTTCCAGCCAGTTGCGGGCCTAAGATGTGTTGAGTCAGGTCAGGCAAGCCGAAAACGGCTGATACCGAGAACCGGAGCGGAGCGTACTTTGGGTACGTGAGCACCGGAAGTGCAGGAAGCCTCCGTTTGCAGGCCGGCCTCACCTGAATATCGGCACATCCTACTGCAGGCTCGAGCCAAAGTCCTCATTCTCGCGCGCCAGCGCCATTTCGGTGATGGCGATCAGCGTCTCGGCCCGGGTCTTCAGGTCGGCTGCTTCGAGCAGCGCCTGTTTCTCCGCCGGCCCGTAGGGCGCCATCATCGACAGCGCGTTGACCAGCATGGCGTTTTCGGCCCGGCTGACGCTTTCCCAATCGGCTTCCAGGTCGTTGGCCTGCAGATAGGCGCGAAATGCCTTGAGCAGCGATGGCCGGTCGATCTCGTCGGCCGCCTGATCCTCATCGAGATCGGCCAGGAAGGGCGCCAGCTTGGCCTGGCGAAACGGCGTCTTGACCGTCAATTCGCTTGCAATGCGGAACCGGCACACGCCCTGCAGCGAAACCAGATAGCGGCCGTCACCGGTCTCGGAAAAGGCAATGATGCGCCCGGCGCAGCCGACATTGCAGAGCTCCGGCTCACCGTCGGCACGCAGCGCACCATCGAGACTGGGCTGGATGACGCCGATGAGCCGCGAGCCGCTGATGGCCTCGTCCACCATCTGCAGGTAGCGCGGCTCGAAAATATTAAGCGGCATGCGGCCTCCCGGCAGCAAAAGCGCACCCTCGAGCGGAAAGATCGGGATCGTCGACGGCAAATGCTTGGCGAGCCGGTAATGCGCGTTTCCCGCTTGCACCTCATTCCTCCGATCGCTTCTTCACGAAGCGCATGCATTAATCTGGCGCGGTGATCGCCGACGCCAAGCCCGTGCGGCAAAACAACACCAAGATCAGGAAAACAGCAGCGCCGACAATTTGCGCCGCGCCGCCAGCGTCGCCTCGTCGGTCATGCCCCAGGCCTCGAACAGTTGCAGCAATTGCGTCCTGGCGCCGTCCTCGTTCCAGGTCCGGTCGGCCTTGATGATGGCCAGCAGATTGTCGGCCGCCGCGGTGCGGTCGCCGTTGGCGTTCTGAATCATGGCCAGATCGAAACGCGCCTGATGATCCGCGGGATTCTCCGCCAGGCGGCGCTCGAACTCGGCCGGATTGCCAAGCGCCGCCGCTTGCGCGGCAACCGCCATCTTGGCACGCAGGGCGGCCAGCGGCGGCGCATCCTTCTTGGCTTCCGGCGCTGTTGCCAAAAGTGCCTCGGCGCCTTGCACGTCGCCAGCCTCGAACAGCAGCTCGCCCAGGCCGCCGATCGCCTCGACGGTCTCCGGCGCCTGCGCCAGGATGGCATCATAGATGTCGGCCGCGGTCTGCATGTCGCCGGCGTCGCGCGCTTCCGCAGCCGCGGCCAGCGCCTCGGCCACCGGCGGCGCGCCATCGCCCTTGCCGCCGACCTTGGTGATGAATTCGGCGATCTGGCTCTCGGGGATGGCGCCCATGAAGCCGTCGACCGGCTGGCCGTCCTTGAAGGCGATGACCGCAGGAATCGACTGGATGCCGAGCTGGCCGGCGATCGACGGATGATCGTCGATGTTCATCTTGACCAGCTTGACCTTGCCACCGGCGGCCTTGACAGCCTTTTCCAGCTGCGGCGTAAGTTGCTTGCAGGGCCCGCACCAGGGTGCCCAGAAATCGACCAGCACCGGCTGGCGGCGCGATTCCTGGATGACGTCGGCGGCAAAGGCGGCGGTCGTCGTGTCCTTGATGACATTGGCAGGGGCAGTGGGCGCGTCGCCAAGCGCGACCTTCGCCGGCGCCGGCGCGGTTCCGCCATACTGCACCGATGTGGTGTACTGGCCGCCATTGCCGCCGAAGGGGCCGCCAAACGGATTGTTGTCGCTCATCTCTTTAACCCTTCCGTAGCGGGCCGGCTGGCAGCCGGCGCCATATCCTTCAGACCATCGGTTTCAAGCCATCCATGTGGCGATCACGCGGAGACTTTCAAGATAGCAGCATCGTGCCCGGTTGCCTCGACGAATCTGATGAGGTCCCCTGCGGCGATCGACGTCGTCGCCTCATTGGTCAGCGGATGCGCGTTGATGACCGCATGCTCCATCAAATCCTTGTCGAGCACGAGCTTGACCCTGTTTGCGGTATCGTTGACGATGCCAAACACCGTGACGGCGCCCGGCGTGACGCCAAGCAGATCCATAAGCATCTCCGGCCTGCCGAAGGAGACGCGGCTGGCGGCGCCGATCACCTGGTGGATCTGCTTCAGGTCGACAACCGCATCCTCGCCGACGGTGACCAGGAAGAAATTGTCCTTCTTGTCCTTCAAGAACAGATTTTTCGTGTGCCCGCCGACGATTTCGCCGCGCAGCGCCTGCGAATCGGCGACCGTGTAGAGAGGCGGATGGCGTTTCGTCGACGTGATGATCCCGAGTTCGGCAAGAAAGGCCATCAGGTCGGCTTCGGTCTTCGGCATCGGTTTGTCTACGTCCCGTTGGTCAGCCCATGCCGTTTACGGCCAATGGGGCGGCTGACACAAGACCGTCATGCGACATCACGGTGAGCGGCACCGCCCCTCGCGGCGGCGCCCCCGCCGCCCGCCACGCGCACGCCCGCCGCGCAGTGCCGGCGGCTTTGCCGACGTCGCCCGCCGTGTCACAAAAAAGCCTGCGATTTCCCTGTTGCAATCGCCGCGCTCTTCAGCCATATAGGCCCGGCTTGCGGCCAAGACGCCGTGTGAGCGGGTGTAGCTCAGGGGTAGAGCACAACCTTGCCAAGGTTGGGGTCGAGCGTTCGAATCGCTTCACCCGCTCCAAATCTTCTTTAGATTTGAAAAGCATCAAGGGCCCGGGTAACCGGGCCTTTTTGCTGTCTGGGTCCGGGGGAGCAGGCGTGGGCGTGTCCCATTCGGCTTGCAATTGCGATCCCGATCGCCGGCGACCAGCCTATCCGAAGGCAAGCATGAGGACTCCTTAGAGCCTCTATACATTTCGCGCCGCTGGATGAACCGTGGATTTCCCCACTTCCAGGCATCGAATCGAGGGCCGCGCCGGCTGGGATGCCCGCGCTCCGCTTCTGCTGAGTGGCTGAATTCCGCCGCGCCGGTGTCGATCTGGAACGGCGTCTTTACGCCTGGCGTGTCTCGATCGTGGACGCAAGGACCGCCAGACAATCGCAAGAGCCGGGCTTCCGGATTGAGCGGCAAATCACGGAGCGACGCACGAACTGCTGGCGTGCGCCCAACGTTCGACGTATGATTGCCGCTCAATTTCGGGAGGAAAGAGCCATGGACGCAGTGCCTCAATGGCGCCTCGCGGGCGATTGGTTCGACATCTGCAGCTGCGACATCCCTTGCCCGTGCGAGTTCGCCCAGCGACCAACCGGCAATCACTGCCAGGGCGTGCTCGCCTGGCATGTGCGCGAGGGTCAGTATGGCGACGTGAAGCTCGACGGCCTGACGCTGGTGGCGCTCGGCGAGTTCGAAGGCAATCTATGGGCCGGCGAGGCAAAAGCCGTGATGGGCATGTACCTCGACGAGAAGGCGAATGAGTCGCAGCGCGAAGCCCTGCAGGTAATCTTCGGCGGCCACGCCGGCGGCTGGCCGGCGGGCTTTGCCGCCAATGTCGGCGAGATGCGTGGCATGGAGTTTGTGCCAATCACTTTCGAGGTGGCAGGCGACCTCGCCAGCTGGCGAGTCGAAATTCCTGGCCTCGTCGTCGGTCGCGCGGAAGCGCTTTCCGGTCCTACGACACCGCCCGGCAAGCGGGTGCAGACAATCAACCCGCCGGGCTCGGAGGTCGGCCCAGGCCAGGTTGCCACCTGGGGGCGTTCTGTCGAGGTAAGCACCAAAGGCTTCGGGCTGGACTGGACGGGCACGGCCCGCTCGAGCAAGCACATTCCGTTCGACTGGTCCGGCCCGAACTAGGGCGTGCCGATGCCCGGCGCGTTCCCCAGGAAAACGTGGCGGCTCGGGAATTTGCGTGGCATTCCGCTCGGCCTTCTCGCGTCGCTCGTCGTACTGACGGCGGCGGCATGGGCGCTCACCCTCTACCAGACCTTCAGCATGGACATGCCCATGGGCATTGCGGTGCGCGGCGGGATAGAGGGTATGGAAGGCATGGCCGGCATGGCGATGGCCGGAATTGCGGCCGACGGCTGGTCACTCGCCGGCGTCGCCGCCTTTCTCGCAGTATGGACCGTGATGATGGCGGCTATGATGCTGCCGGCCGCGGCGCCCATGATCTTTATGTTCGCGGCGGCGCAAGCCAGGCGCGGATGGCAGGTGGCCATTCCGACCTGGATTTTCGTCGCGGGCTACCTTCTCGTCTGGGCGGCAGCGGGCCTTCTCGTGTATGTCCTGGTCCAGTTCGGCAGCGAGTTCGCGACAAGCCTCGATCCGCCCCAGCGGTCGAAATGGGCGCCGCTCGCGCTGGGTGCCACGCTTGGCGTCGCCGGCCTCTACCAGTTCACGACCCTCAAGCACATTTGCCTCAGCCATTGCCGCTCGCCGCTCGCTTTCGTTGCCCAGCACTGGCGCGACGGGCGGGTTGGCGCGCTTGAGATGGGGCTGCGCCACGGGCTGTATTGCTTCGGTTGCTGCTGGGCGCTGTTCGCCATACTGGTCGCAGCCGGCGTCATGAGCCTCGCCTGGATGCTGCTTTTGACACTGATCGTCTTCGTCGAGAAGCTGATGCAGCGTGGCCGACGCTTCGAAGCTGCTTTGGGCATTGCGCTAATTGCCCTCGGGATCGCCGTATCGTACGGGGTGATCGAGATGCCTTGGACAAGCGGCTAGAACCGGATGGTTTCAGGTCGATTCGATCTGAAATTTGAATCCGCCTCTAAATCAAAGAGCTTCGGCATGGCGAATAAGAAGCTGTGTCCCGTGACCGTTCAAGGCGTAGACTCGCAAAAAGCCGATGGCTATACACGGCAAATGCCTACGTTTCCCGCCGACCAGGTCTATGTGCGTGTTTGCCACGTCAAGCAGGGCTATGAGGACCGCGAACAGCACATTGCAAGGCAGGTCGCCCGTCATGGTATCCCGGCCACCTGGTATCTTCACTGGGATGTTTCAGATATTACTGACGAAGAGGTCGAAAGGCTTACCGTGCCAGGCGCTCTCAAACTGGCGGAACTGTCCTGCTCCTTGAAACACATCGGGATCTGGCGTGAGTTTCTGCAGACCGACAAGCCCTATTGTCTGGTCTTTGAGGACGACGTTTTCCTGGCGGCCAATTTCAATACAAAGTTTAACGCAGCTCTGGCGGAGCTCGGCGATCCAAACCGCAAGGCCGTCATCTATATCGGCAATGCCGGTACGTACTACATTTCGGAGTTCAAGTTGAAGCGCGGACAACATCTCTATCCAGCCCCTCACGGCAGATCCACCGATTCCTATATCATCACCCGCTCCGTGGCAGCCGAGAGGTGCGCCTGGTTTGATGCACGCAAGATGTCCGCGCCGATCGGCCACGAGATCGACGGTGCGGACGCGGCGCTCGGGGTGGAGGTGCTTTGGTTCGAGAGACCCTTTGTTGAGCAGGGCACGCACAATGGGGCCTTCTTGACGTCCATAAATCCCGACAGTCAACGGCCGCTTTGGTACAAGCGCATCGAGTGGCAGTATAAGAAATATCGCCGACAGCTCGTTGGCCATATGTAGCGCTCGCCGCGACCCGGCGGGGCTGCGCGGCCGAACCTGGTTTCAACCGGCTTTTGGGTCGACAACATTGACCGGGCCGGTGGGGGTACCTGACCGAAATCCCTTCAATCATCCTCCAGAAGTCACATAAAGTTACAGCAAGGAACGCTTCCCGCTGGACCTCGTTAGCTCTTCCATCAACCCAATGATGGAGAAAACCATGCAGGACATTTCCGGCAAGCGCGTCGCTATCCTTGCGACAAATGGCTTTGAACAAGCCGAACTTGAGGTGCCGCTCAAGAAATTGCGCGAAGCGGGCGCCGAGGTCGATGTCGTGTCGCTCGCAAGCGGCAAGATCAAGGGCTGGGACCACAAAGATTGGGGCCGCGAGGTGCCCGTCGACAAGATTTTGGACGAGACGCGCGCGGATGACTACGACGCGATCGTGCTGCCCGGCGGCGTTATCAACCCCGATCTGCTGCGGATCGAGCCGAAAGTCCTCAATTTCATCAAATCGTTCTGGTCGGCCAACAAGGTCGTCGGCGCGATCTGCCATGCGCCCTGGCTGCTCGTCGAGACCGGCATTGTGAAGGGCCGCCGGGTCACGTCCTACAAATCGATCAAGACCGACGTGATCAATGCCGGTGGTGTCTGGGAAGACAGCGCGGTGGTCACCGACCAGGGACTTGTCACCAGCCGCAACCCGGGCGATCTCGACGCGTTCTGCGACAAGCTCGCCGAGGAAATCAGGGAAGGGCGGCACGACAGGCGCGCCGCGGCTTAGCCCGCCCACCAGGCCGGCCCAGCCGAAGCCCAACGCAGCCGTCGCCAAGCTGGAATCGATCAGATAGCGGTTTCCGTCCGTTGCTCCCTGCGTCATCGCAGGGGCGATCGCTTCAGACCCGCGCCCGGAAAGGGCAGTGGTCGAAACCGCCGGGTTGTGTCCCGCGGCACAACGCCTGCCCCATCTGCCACTTGATCGTCGCTGTCCGGAATGCTCCGTTGCCGCTTCGGACATTCGGAGAAACCCATGACAGGCTTTGTCGACCGCCAGCGCGCGGCTCAACTGATGGATCGCGCCGGCATCGAGGCGCTGGTGCTGTGCGCGCCCGAGGCCTTCCACTATGCGACCGGCGCCTCGATCGGTCCGGCGGGACTGTTCCGGCGTGCCGGTGCCGGCTTCGTCGTCATCCCCGCTGGCCAGGACCTGCCGATCGGCGTGGTGGTCGCGGACTTCAATGCGGCGCAGCTGCAGGCGGCATTGCCCGATGCTGTCATTCGCAGCCACCCGGTCTGGATCGAAACCGCTGCGCTTGACGCCTCGACGTCCGGCCTGGCGCTGGTGCAACGCATCGAGGCTGGCCTGACATCGTCCGGCCGGGCGCCTGATTTCTCGCGGCCGGCGACTTTCGACCTGACCAATTCCGTCCGCGCGTTGAAGGAAATCCTTACCGGCTTCGGTCTCGACCGCGCAACGATCGGCGTCGATCTCGATTTCATCGCCGCCGCAGATTTCTTGGCCATGCAGTCGTTGCTGCCGGCCTGCATCATGGTTGATGGCTCGGCCGCGCTCGACAGGCTGCGGGCCATCAAGTCGCAACGCGAGATCGACCTTTTGCAGCAAGGCATCACCCTGTCGGAGGCCGGGTTGGAGCGGCTGCAGGTGGATGCGATGGCCGGTATGCGCCAGGCCGATCTCATTGCCCTCTACCGGGAAGGCGTCGCCGGCGCCGCGGCGGGCCTGTCCCATCTCGTGGCGACGGCCGAATATGTGACGCTGGGCGCGAAGGCCAAGGCTGCCGATGCGAAAGCCGTGCCCGGCGACCCGCTGAAGTGCGACATGGTCTGCACCGTCGGCGGCTACGCCTCCGACATGTCGCGAAACTTCACCTTCGGGCCGCCATCCGCTGAGCGGGCCGAGCTGCATGCGATCGCCGAACAGGCCTTCGAGGACGGGCTGGCATCCCTTGTTCCGGGGACCACGCTCGCCCACGTGCATCGCGTCGCCACCGAGAGCCTGTCACGGCAAGGGCTGCGCTCCTATCGCCGCGGTCATTTCGGCCATGGCGTCGGACAATCGGTCTTTTCCGAACAATGGCCGTTCATTGCGGCCGACAGCGATGTCGCGATCGAAGCCGGCATGGTACTGGCTTTCGAGATCCCGCTCTACATCGATGGCCTCGCCAGCTTCAATCTCGAGGACCAGTTCCTGATCACGCCGGATGGACCTGTCGCCATGAACCGCCTGCCGAGGCGGCTGGAGGTGATTGGATAGCGAAGGCCCTTGGGGCGCTCTGTGGTCGGCTTACTTCCGGGTGTCATACTGCGCCAGTGGTCATCATCCAGAATGGCCCACGTGGAGCCATGGCCTGCAAACATGCTAAGAAGTCTGCCTCGCAACCCGGGAAAGGATCATGACCGAAGCTGGCAGCCAGGAAGGACCTGATCCGGGCCACGATATGGAGGGCGCGATCCTGCCATGCGCATCCTCGACATCACTTGGCTGATCAAGGATTCCGGCAAGGAGATGGAGCCGCTCGGGGATTGAGGCTGCGCTTCTGCCTTCTCCCACAAGTGGAGAAGGAAAGAACGGGCGAGGCCAACGCCAAAACGAAAGTGGGAAGTAATGCTGGACATGGCACCATCGAAACAGGCAGCGGCATGGCTCGCTTCTTTTGCGCACGCGCTCGAAGCGGGCGATGGGGCGGCAGCGAGCAACCTGTTCGTCGACGACTGCTACTGGCGCGATCTCCTGACCTTCACCTGGAACATCACGACCATGGAAGGCCGCGACGCGATCGCCGGCATGCTCGAGGCAACGCTGGCGACGACCAGGCCGACGGCATGGCAGCTGACCGGCGAGGCGACTTCGGACGAGGGTACCATCGAGGCCTGGCTCAGCTTCGAGACAGCTGTGGCGTCAGGAGAGGGCATCATGCGGCTGCGCGATGGCCGCTGCCGGACATTGTTTACCGCGATGACCGAGCTCAAAGGGTTCGAGGAGCGCAAGGGGGCAAAGCGTCCGCTCGGCGTCCGCCACAAGGCCGATCCCGAGCGTGAGACCTGGTCGGAGGCGCGGGCGCGCGAGACACGCAAGCTTGGCGCCGAAGAGCAACCCTATTGCCTGGTCATCGGCGGCGGCCAGGGCGGCATCATGCTGGGCGCGCGGCTGCGCCAGCTCGGCGTGCCCACCATCGTCATCGAGAAAAATTCAAGGCCCGGCGATTCCTGGCGCAACCGCTACCGTACGCTCGTGCTGCATGACCCGGTCTGGTACGACCATCTGCCCTACATTCCCTTCCCGGAAAACTGGCCGGTTTTCACGCCCAAGGACAAGATGGGCGACTGGTTGGAAATGTACACGCGCGTGATGGAGCTCAACTATTGGCCCGCCACGAACTGCCTCAGCGCCAGCTATGACGAGGCGGAGAAAGTCTGGACCGTGATGGTCGATCGCGCCGGCCGGCACATCACGCTGAAGCCGAAGCACATCGTCTTCGCCACCGGCGCCTATGGTCCACCGCGCCGGATCGACCTGCCGGGCGCCGATCGATTCAAAGGCGAGCTGCTGCATTCCAGCCAATATGACAGCGGCGAGAAGTTCCACGGCAGACGCGTCGCGGTCATCGGTGCGGCAAGCTCCGGTCATGATGTCTGTGTCGATCTCTGGGAAAGCGGCGCCGACGTCACCATGATCCAGCGCTCGCCGACCACCGTGGTCAAGTCGGACACGCTGATGGAGGTCGGTTTCGAGATCTTCTCGGAGAAGGCATTGGCGCGCGGCATCACCACCGAGAAAGCCGACATGATCGTCGCCTCGATGCCGTTCGCGCTCGTACCCAAGGGCCAGCGGGCTCTCTACGAGGTGATCAAGGCGCGCGACGCGGCCTTCTACGCCCGCCTGCGAGCCGCCGGCTTCGCCATCGATTTCGGCGACGACGAGACCGGCCTTCTGATGAAGGCCTACCGCACCGGCTCCGGCTACTACATCGATGTCGGCGCGTCCGACCTGATCATCGACGGCAAGATCGGCATCCGCAGCGGCGTCGCCATCAGATCGCTGACGCAGGACGGCATCCTGTTCGAGGACGGCACCGAACTCGCCGCCGACGCGATCATCGCCTGCACCGGCTATCAGTCGATGAACGAGACGGTGGCGCAAATCGTCTCGCGCGAGGTCGCCGACAAGGTCGGCCCCTGCTGGGGTCTTGGCTCGGGCGTCAAGGGCGATCCCGGACCATGGCAGGGCGAGCTGCGCAACATGTGGAAACCGACCGCGCAGGAAGCGCTGTGGTTCCACGGCGGCAACCTCGCGCTGTCGCGCTTCTATTCGAAGTATGTAGCGCTGCAGATCAAAGCACGGATGGAGGGGATTGAGACGCCGGTTTATGGAGCGGTGAGCTGACGCTGCTGATCTCCCCCCTCGAGGGGGAGATGTCGCCGAAGGCGACAGAGGGGGTCGCTTCACGTAAAGCTCCAACCTCCATTGCCACAAGCAGGTCGCATCCAGTCGAACCGACCCCCTCTGGCCTGCCGGCCATCTCCCCCTCAAGGGGGGAGATCAGCTAATCATGCCGGTGCCGGAAATGCTGGGCCGCCACCTCGATATGCGTATGCGACCCATGCGGCTCGAAACGCTCGGTCTCGCTGACGTCGTTCACCGCCTCGTTTGGCCACCACGTGCCGCCGATGGCGATGCCTTCGCAGACCAGCCGCTGGTCGGCGACCAGCGAGGCGCCGACCGCGTCGACGAAGGTGAAGCGGCCCGGGCGCTGCCGCAGCACGGCGACATCGCCGACGGTGCCGACCGCCAGAGTGCCGAGATCGGGCCGCGCGATCGCCCGCGCTGGCGTTTGCGTCGCGGCGCGCAAAACCTCGACCAGCGGCATGCCGAGCGCCAGCAGCTTCGACATGCAGACCAGGATGTCGAAGGCCGGCCCGTCGACGCAGTAGAGATGCACGTCGCTGCTGATCACGTCGGGCGCCAACCCTTCCTCGATCATCGCCCGCGCGACCGCGAAATCGAACGAGCCCATGCCATGGCCAAGATCGAAGATGACGCCGCGCTCGCGCGCCAGCCGCATGTCCGGTCGCACAGCGCCGGAGACGAACACCGGCGCATTGGGGAAAGGCCGGAAGCAATGAGTGAGGATATCACCCTTGCGCAGGCGCGGCAGCACTTCCGAGCGGCCTGGAGGCGGCTCGTCGATATGCGCCATCAGCGGCAGGTCGGCCTGGTCGGCGGCCTCCAGCGCGAGGTCGACCGGCACGATGCCGCTGGTGCCGCCGGCATGCTTGCCGGAGCGGACCTTTACGCCGACCACGACGTCGCGATGTTCGCGCACTGCCGCGACCACCTCGCGCGGATCGCACAGCCTGAGATCGCTGCACTCGCCGACCGACACCGTCTGCGAGAAGCCAAAAATGCCGGCAAAGGAAATGTTGACATAGGCCAGGATGCGGACCTTCGAGCGCTCCATGACGTGGCGGCGGAAGCCAAGGAAATTGCCGGCTCCCGCGCTGCCCGCATCGATGAAGGTGGTGGTGCCGCTCTTGGCGGCCAGCCGATCGGCATCGACGCCGAGCGAAGTGCCACCCCAATAAACGTGGCTGTGCAGGTCGACGAGGCCTGATGTGACGATGCAGCCGGTGGCATCGACGACCTGCGCGGCGCTGGTCACCGGGATATCGGCGTCGATCGCGGCGACCCGGCCATTGGCAATGGCGACATCGCGCGGCGCGTCGATGCCGGCCGCCGGATTGATCAGCCGCCCACCCTTAAGCAGGAGGTCGAATTGCATTGGGGCCACCCCGGTTCGCCGTTCGCTTACAGAGGCCGGTAGGCGACCGCCTCGAGTTCGATCTTGATATCGATCATCAGCCGCGATTCGACCGTGGTGCGGGCCGGCGGGTTCTTCGGAAAGTGCCTGGCATAGACCGCGTTGAAGGCGCCGAAATCGCGCGCATCTTCCAGCCAGACCGTGGTCTTGACCACATCGTCCAGGGTGCAGCCGGCGAGCGCCAGTGCCGCCTTCACATTGGCGAGCACCTGTTCGGTTTGT
The DNA here is from genome assembly GCF_040323235.1 of Mesorhizobium sp. M0051. Classification (NCBI taxonomy): domain Bacteria; kingdom Pseudomonadati; phylum Pseudomonadota; class Alphaproteobacteria; order Hyphomicrobiales; family Phyllobacteriaceae; genus Mesorhizobium; species Mesorhizobium sp. M0051. The sequence goes on along the minus strand of NZ_JAMYUT010000031.1, from coordinate 7,854 downwards.
TCCGAAATGCCGCCCTTGACCACGATGCCATCGCTGCCGATGGGCACTTGGCCGGAGATGTAGACGAGATCGCCGGCCCGCACGGCTGGCGACAACGGCACATGGGATGTTCCGAAAGTCTGCTTGGGCAAGGGATAACCTCCTCTGGTACAGGGACGGGATGCACCCGCTTGCGTCGACATTTACCCCGATCGGGGCGATCCTCATAGAACTTTGTTGGAAAGCAACATTCCAGGGGATTCATGTTGCTTTATTACAGAAGCGCTTGCATCGTGCGCCCAAACGGGCAGCCTTGTAGGCCGCAGCGGAAGACGCGTTTGGCAGACCGGAGACAACAGCAATGACCTACGACAAGAACCCGTTTCCGGCAGGCGATGCCGATCGCCACGCGCTGTGGGAAATGCTGGTGCGGCGCGACATCGACGCCTTCATCGGCCAGGACTGGGCGATGGTCGAGAACGATTTCGTGACCGAAAGCTTCTTCGGCATGCACGCGCATTTCCTCAGCAATGCCGACGCCTGGCGGCTGCAGTTTCCGCGGCTGGAAGTCTATCGCGACGAGTGGCTGCGCCAGGCCAAGGAGACCGCGGCGACAAAATTCGCCGAGCCGCTGCGCGAGGCGCTGTTTCGCGTCACCAACATGCGCGACATCGATGTCGACGGCGACCGCGCCGTGCTGCACAAGAAATTCGACGGCTCGATCGCCAAGGCCGACGGCAGCGTCGACAGGCTGAAGTGGCAGACGCTGTATTTCTGCACCAAGGTCGGCGGCAGCTGGAAGATCGCGGGTTTTGTCGGCTACATGCCGCATCCGCTCGGCGGCTAGGCAATTCCGGGAAAGTTTTTAGCGGTTTCCATGGGGAACTGAGCAAAAACAAATAGCTGGCGAGCCGCGACCGCGACGGCGAGGTCGCCACCATTAGCCGGTTAACTATGCCTGCCGTGGGTCAGGCCTCGGCCGCCCTGCTGCATACGGATTTGTAAGAATGCTGTTGGGCGCCGCGGCAATGTCTATGGTAGAAAAGCCTGCATTCCTGCGGGGACAGCAGCCATGACTGATTTCGCACCGTTGGTTTCCACCGTAAGCGCGGCCTTTCTCGGCTCGTTCGTTGAGGTGGTCGAAGCCTTCACAATCGTGCTCGCGGTCGGCTTGACCCGAGGCTGGCGGCCGGCATTGACCGGCGCTGCATTGGCGCTGGCACTCCTGGCGGCGCTCGTGCTGGCTTTCGGGCCGTTGCTGGCGCTTGTTCCCATCACCGCGCTGCAATTCACGGTCGGCGTCCTGCTCATCCTGTTCGGCATGCGGTGGCTGCGCAAGGCCATTCTGCGCAGCGTCGGGATCGTCCCGCTGCATGACGAGGAGGCGGCGTTCTCGAAGGAAACCGCAGCACTTCGCCAACAGGCCGGCGACCGCCGCGCGGACTACCTGGCCGGGCTGGCGGCATTCAAGGCGGTGCTGCTGGAAGGTGTCGAGGTGGTGTTCATCGTCATCGCGGTTGGCGGCGCACATGGACAAACACTCAACGCCGGCCTTGGGGCGCTGGCAGCGTTCGTCCTGGTGATGATCATCGGCCTCGCCGTCCATCGTCCATTGGCACGCGTTCCTGAAAACGCGCTGAAGTTCGTCGTCGGCGTGATGCTGACCAGCTTTGGCATTTTCTGGACCGGTGAAGGTATTGGCGCCGACTGGCCCGGTGCCGATCTCACATTGCTGGCGATCTTCGCGGTCATGGCGCTCGCATCCTTTGCCATCGTCCACTGGTTGCGCGACACCCATCGCGCTCCAACCGGAGAACACCTTCGATGAGCGTCGTACGCATCGCTCTCAAGGAGCTTATCGGCATGTTCATGGACGACGGCAGCCTGGCGCTGCTGGCGCTGATCCTGATAGCGGCGGTCACGGCAGCGGTGAAGCTGCTGGCGCTGCCGCCACGGCTCGGCGGCATCCTGCTGCCGATCGGCTGCCTGGCTATTCTGGCGCACAGCGCGCGGCGGGCAGCGGTGCGGCGGCGCTGATCAGTAGAGCGTGACGAAGGCTGGGAACAACAGGCCGGTCGCCCTGAAATGCTCGACCAGTTCGACGGCCGGGAAGATGGCGAGGAAATAGAGGCCGTCCAAAAATGTCCGCTTGAGCGCCCGCGTCGAGAACTGCAGCTCGTCATGGTCGTGGTACAGAAAGGGATTTGGCCAGAACCGGGGCGTGATCTTGATATAGGCAAGATAGACCGGGCCGAATTTGCCCAGCAGAAATTCGGCTTCCTTGCGCGCCGTGGCGCGAAAGATGAAAAAACTCGCAAGGCCCAACGCCAGCGCCGCAAACATCGAGCCGTACACCAATCCGATGCCGATCGCGCCGATCGTCGAGAAGAAGTAGAGCGGGTTCTGCATTGTCGAGAACGGTCCCGTCGAGACCAGTTCCTGGTTCTTTTTGCCGCCGACATAGAGGATGCTCCAGAGCCGTCCGACGACGCAGACGAGCACCAGGCACAAGCCGAGAAGCTCGAGCGCTTCGTGCCCGTCCGAGCCCTCCGTCAACCCAGGTTTGGTGAGAAACAGGAGCAGCACCGCCAGCACCGCCGCGACCCGCACGAAGATCAACCGCTTGCGCTGGTCGAAGGCCCGTGAAACCGGCTTGAGGGAAGCGTAGGTCATTCTTGTTTTCCTTGGGCTCCCAAAGCGGGCATTGGCCAAGTTTCGGAGCACTGATCACCACACTGATGGCGGATGCAAGGCCCTCGCATTTCATCAGCGCATCGCGAGGCATTCGTAAAGGTCTTTTGCGCAGCCCATGCCCATTCTTACGAATTTGTATGCCGCAGGACAGGCTGAGGTGAACTCTGCTGCCTACGGTGCGGCATGCCGGCTCGGCTCTGCTGAGCCGCGATCGAAGATTTCGGGATATCCGCCATGCTCTCGCCCAACAGACAACAACCCGCCGCGCCGACCCAGAACAGGGTTCCCGACGTCACGCTCGACTTCTGGCTTGTCAAACTGATGGCGGTCACCACAGGCGAGACCGCAGCCGACTATCTCGCCGTCAACCTCGGGCTTGGGTTGACCGTCACATTGCTGGTCATGAGCGGCGTCCTGGTAGCCGCGCTTGTCGCCCAGTTCGCGCAGAAACGCTACGTCCCATGGGCATACTGGCTGGCGGTGGTACTGGTCAGCGTCGTCGGCACGCTGGTGACGGACAACCTCGTCGACACTTTCGGCGTACGCCTTGAGACGACGACAATTGCCTTCTCGGTGGCGCTCGCCGCGACATTCGCGGTCTGGTACGCCAGCGAAAGGACGCTGTCGATCCACACCATCTTCACCACCAGGCGCGAGATCTTCTACTGGCTGGCGATCCTCTTGACCTTCTCGCTCGGCACCGCCGCCGGCGATCTCGTCGCCGAAAGCTTCGACATGGGCTACCTCACCACGGGGCTGCTGTTCGGCGGCGTCATCGCGCTCATCACGCTCGCCTACTGGCTGCTCGATCTGGACAGCATCCTGGCCTTCTGGCTCGCCTACATCCTGACGCGGCCGCTTGGCGCCTCCTTCGGCGACCTGCTGTCGCGGTCGACCGGGCATGGCGGCCTGGGCTTCGGCACCACCTTCACCAGCCTGCTCTTCCTCGGCGGCATCATTGCCGTCGTCCTCCACATGACCCTGATGGGCGACGAAGCCGACAAAATCCTGCTGGAATCGGACTGACTCAGGGCGCGGATGTGCTTGCGTTGACCGACCGTATGCCTTGGCAGCGCTCCGAACCCCTGCGCGCTCGTGACATCCTAGGAACGGCCCCATGCCGGTGGTAGCTTGCCAATCTCGGCAACGGACCGGACCTTTCATGCGACTGCTTCTCGTCGAGGACGACCACAGGACGGCTGACTACATCGTCAGGGGGCTGACCGAGGCCGGCCATGTCTGCGACCTGCTTCGCAACGGCCATGAAGGGCTTTTCGCGGCGACCAGCGGCAACTATGACGTGATTATCGCCGATCGCATGATCCCCGGTCTCGACGGCCTGTCGATGATCAAGTCGGTTCGCGCAGCCGGCGTGGGGACGCCGGCGATCTTTCTCACCTCCGTCGGCGGCGTCGACGACCGCGTCGAAGGGCTCGAGGCGGGCGGTGACGATTATTTGGTCAAGCCCTTCGCCTTTTCCGAGCTTCTCGCCCGCATCAATGCGCTTGGCCGCCGGCCGGCGGCGCAGGAGCAGAAGACCGTTCTGCGGGTTGCCGATCTGGAGATGGACCTGATCATGCGCCGCGTTATCAGGCGGGGCCAGCCGATCGACCTGCAGCCGAGGGAGTTCAGCCTGCTGGAAGTGTTGATGCGCGGCGAGGGCCGCGTCATCACCCGCACCATGCTTCTGGAGCGTGTCTGGGATTTTCATTTCGATCCCAGGACCAGCGTCGTTGAAACCCATATCAGCCGGCTACGGGCCAAGGTCGACAAACCGTTCGGAACCCAGCTCATCCATACGGTCCGCAACACCGGCTACAGCCTGCACGCGCCGTCATGACCGGAACATGGTCCCGCCTGCTGCGCAGCACGCCGTTCCGGCTTGCCTTGACCTTCGCCTTCCTGTTCGTGCTGGCCTTCGTGCTATCGGGCGCCATCGTCTACCAGATGATGAGCGCCGATCTTGCCGAGCGGCTCGACGACACCATCAAGGAGACTTACGCGGTCGTCGCCGCGACCTATGGCGACAATGATCTCAAGGCGCTGGTGGAGACCGTCGGCAGCCACTCCATGCGCAGCCTCAAGAAGGAGCAGCTATTTTCGCTGACCGACGCGGCCGGCAACCGCCTGGCCGGCAATTTCACCGCAGCGGGGCTTCCCGACGGCTTCTCGATGTTCGATGCCGAGATGCCCGGCGTGCCGCCCGGCGCCGAGTACCGCGCCTATTCCGGCCCGGTCGGCGGCAACATCTTGACCGTCGCCTTCAGCGTTTCCGAGACGGAGGAGTTGGAGACGATCGTGCTGATGAGCTTCGGCTGGGGGACGCTCATCATCACCGGGCTGGCGGTCGCCGGCGGCGCCCTGCTTGCCTCACGTGTCCAGCGCCGTCTCGACGGCATCGCCGCCACGATGGTGGACGTCTCGCACGGACGGCTGGACACCCGCATTCCGCTGACCGGCAAGGGCGACGATATCGACATCGTCTCAACCCAGGTCAACGCCGCGCTCGATCGACTGTCGGCGCTGGTAGAAGGCATGAAACAGGTCAGCGCCAACATCGCGCACGATCTGAAGACGCCGCTCAACCGGCTGCAGATGATCCTCGACAGCGCGTCCGAAAAGAACCTGTCAGGTCAAAAAATCGCCGGTGAGCTGGCCGAGGCGCATGCCGAGAGCCTGCAGATCAACGAGACCTTCGACGCGCTGCTGCGCATCGCCCAGATCGAGGCCGGCGCGCGCCGGGCGCGGTTCAGCGATGTCGATCTGGGCGAGGTGCTGCAAACCATCGCCGAGATCTATGCCGACGTGGCCGAGGACGACGGAAAATCGCTGTCGTTGGCGCAACGGCAGGAAACGACGGACCGGATCCACGGCGATCGCGAGCTGTTGACGCAGATGTTCGCCAATCTGGTCGAGAATGCGCTGCGCCATTGTCCATCAGGCACGTCCATCAAACTGTCGGTGACGCGCCGGGGCGACCGCGTTGTCGCCAGCGTCGCCGACAGCGGTCCCGGCATTCCCGCCGACGAGCGCGACAAGGTCTTCCAGCGGCTCTACCGGATGGACCACAGCCGCTCGACGCCGGGCAGCGGACTGGGTTTGAGCCTTGTCAGGGCCATCGCCGATCTGCATGGCGCATCCATCACGCTGGGCGATTGCCGGCCCGGGCTTGAGGTGGCGGTGAGTTTTCCCGTGGCGACGGATTAGAGGCCGATCTCCCCCCTTGAGGGACCTCAAGGGGGGAGATGTCGCCGTAGGCGACTGAGGGGGTCGCCTCACGTGAAGCGCTAACCCCCATCTGTCGAGAGGAGGTCGCATCCGGTCGAACCGACCCCCTCTGGCCTGCCGGCCATCTCCCCCGCAAGGGGGGAGATCAGCAGCTTCACCGATCAATCCGCGTCGACAGGATGATCGAAGACAAGGTTCGCTCGACCCCGTCCATGGCGCCGATCTGGTCGAGCAGCAGATCGAGATCGCGGATCGACGGCGCGTCGACGATGACGATCATGTCGAAATTGCCGCTGACCGAATGCAGCGTCCTGACCGGTGCCAGCGCGCGCAGGCCGCGCACCACCTTGTCGGCGAGTTTGGGCGTCACGGTGAGCAGCACATGCGCTCGCACCAGCCCCTGCTCATAGTCCGGCGCCAGCCGCACACCATAGCCTGTGATGATGCCGCGCTGCTCCAGCCGTTCGAGCCGGCTCTGCACGGTCGTGCGTGACACGCCAAGCCGCCGCGCGAGCTCGACGGTCGAGGCGCGCGCGTTCTCGCGCAACAGCGAAAGCAGGGCCTGTTCGGCGTCACTGAGCATTTCGACGATTCCTGTCGGCAGATCGCGCAATCATGGTTTCGCTTCGAACAATTCCACGCTTCCTTTCGACGGGCAAGCTGCGATCCTCATCCATGTCGCCCAAAAGTGCGCAGCGGTTTTGGGACAAGGACATTAGACAAAAGAGATGTGAGGGATCGGTTATGAAGAAAGTAGTTGTTGTCGGCGCCGGCAAGATAGGCTCGACCATTGCCGAGATGCTCGCCGCCACCGGGGATTATCAGGTCACGCTCGTCGACCGCTCGGCGGCGCAGCTCGCTGCCGCCGAACTGCCGGCCACGATTGCGACGCTGGAGCTTGATATCGAGGCATCCGGCACGCTGGAAGCGGCCCTCGCCGGCAAGTTCGCGGTGCTGAGCGCCGCCCCCTTCCATCTGACCACGCGCATCGCCGAGGCGGCGGCCAGTGCCGGCGTGCACTATCTCGATCTTACAGAGGACGTCGTCTCGACCCGCCGGGTCAAGGAACTGGCGCGCTCGGGCAAGAGCGCCTTCATCCCGCAATGCGGCCTGGCGCCGGGCTTCATCTCGATCGTCGCCAACGATCTCGCCAGCCGCTTCGACACGCTGGAAAGCGTGCGCATGCGCGTCGGCGCCCTGCCGCAATACCCGTCCAACGCGCTGAACTACAATCTGACCTGGAGCACCGACGGCGTCATCAACGAATATTGCGAGCCTTGCGAGGCGATCGTCGAGGGCGAGCTGGTCGAAGTGCCGCCGCTGGAGGAGCGCGAGGAATTCTCTCTCGACGGCGTCACCTACGAGGCCTTCAACACCTCCGGTGGGCTGGGCACGCTGGCCGAGACGCTGAAGGGCAAGGTGCGCACGCTGAACTACCGCACCATCCGCTACCCCGGCCATGCCGCGATCATGAAGGCGCTGCTCAACGACCTTGGCCTGCGCCACCGCCGCGATGTGCTGAAGGACATTTTCGAAAGCGCCCTGCCGGCGACGCTGCAGGACGTGGTCATCGTCTTCGTCACCGTCTCCGGTCGCAAGAACGGCCGCCTGCTGCAAGAGACCTACGCCAACAAGATCTACTCCCAGCGGGTTGGCCAGGTGGTGCGCAGCGCCATCCAGATCACCACCGCGTCCGGCATCTGCGCCGTGCTCGACATGCTGGCTGACGGCAGCCTGCCGGCGACCGGCTTCGTCAAGCAGGAAGACATCGCGCTCGACGCCTTCCTCGCCAACCGCTTCGGCCGCGCCTATGCCCAACACGAGATGGCGAGCCGTCTGGCAAGCTGAGCGCCTAATCTCCCCCCTTGAGGGCAGGGGAATCGCACATGAGTACAAAGGGACTCTTGTGTGGTGTGCGGAAATCGATTCTGAAAGGACCTCTGGATGATCGGA